>NZ_JAQUOY010000009.1 GCF_028716865.1 Candidatus Methylomirabilis sp.
CGGACCGTAAAGCCGCAGCGCGAACATCGCTTGTAGTAAAACTTTCTGTCGTCCTCCACCTGCACCTGTCCGATCCGGTTCATACGGGCCATGCAACACTGGCTCGGGGTGGGGGGAGATATGATCTTTAGAGGATAGCTGTTCCGCGCCTTCTTCTCCGCGGAGTATTCAATAACGCTGACCATCTGACCCCCCTGGGGCAACTGTTCCTCCATCCCAACTCGTGGATCAGAAACGCCTTTGTTCCGCCTGTAGTGACGAAATGCATACGAATGATGATATGAATTCCTCATGCGACCACTCCTCCCTTGTGAGATTCCTTTGAAGGAGAAAGCCCATCAATCAATCCTCTCATTGTGCTGACCCCGCGCCGGACGGAAACCTGGTTCTTTCGGTCTCCAACAACCCGGTCAAGAGCACCTGCATCGCCCCGGCAGATCCTGACGGCAACGTCGCATATGAGACCCCTTTGTGGGAGACAACCCGCGCATCCACCTGGGGCTTCGTCGAAACCGCCACAATCGGTAACGTCGGGGCCAACTCCTTGACGGCTGCGACGATCAGGAGGCCGTCAAGCCCGGGCGTGTCCAGATCCAGGATCAGGAGATCGGCATCCATAACCTCGACGACCCCTAGAGCCTCCAGCCCGCACTCACAGACCGTAAGGCGACACCCATCTTTACTGAACGCTCTGGACGCCGCGTCCACCAGTTCCACATTATTAGAACACAGCATGATATGCATGTTTACCGATCCCTCATTTGGCCTGACAATCACTGAATATAGCAAAGCTCGTACCAGCCAAAGGAGCCAGCAGAATAGGGAAGAATACCTATCTAACTATTTGTAACTAAAGGAACAGTGTGAGTTAATGGAGGATTCAATCGTCGTAGGAACTCTTCGGTAGGGTGGGAATTCTTCCGAGGGGATCGGAGTTTCTCCTGGTGCCGCCGCATACAGCAGGACTTCGGTGTTATGCCAGGCTACGGACTCGCTCTCCTGTTTCGACCTTTAAATATGGAGCTATTATTGAGCTTTGCATAAATTACGAAACTTCTACCCTTCGAATACCCCGGCCGCTTCGAGATACGCTACATCAGTGCCAATGGCAGCATCTGCTGGAATTCGGACTGGGTGAGTGTTTCCATCGTCTGCGCTGGGGCGTACCTAAGCTTGGAAGAAATCGACGATGGCATCTGGAACGTCTACTTCGGCCCGCTCAAACTCGGTTGGCTCCATAAACGACATATGCACATCATCGAAGATGAATATGGTGGACTAACGCGCCACAAGGTGCAACCCACCCCTGGACTTTTTTGTTACCTACGTCTCAGGCCGGTTAAAGCACTTACTTGCCTCTCAGCTCTGTGTTCGTGAGGCTCACCATGGTGTAATACGAGCGGCTCGGTTTCGGATGCGTGACAACCCACTCGGCCCGCAGGCGACCTTCGGATATTGGCCACTCAAGTCGCAAGAAGGGAACGCCACCAAAGCTGGCGTAGTCCAGAGGGACGGCAGGATCGGGATGTAGCAGGCCCACAGTTGTCAGTTGGTCGTCCCAGAGCGCGACTAACAGGATGGCTGAGATACTGCATCGGACGGTCACGATCCGGTCGCCTTCGAAACGGAGGAAGGCTGCATTCTTTAAGTCCGTAACAGACTCAGACGGAACTGGCTCACCGTGTTCGGCGAGCGGCCAGACAATCTTTGGCTCTGACATCATCAGCCACTCCGCGGCTAGGGTACCAAGAAGTGCACCCGCGCCGACGTGGGTGAGGCACACTATAAGAACCCTGGGCACATCCGCCGCTCTAAATTGGGGCGCCTTGACTCGCGCTTTGGACCAGAGGTTCGGTGTAATCATGCCAAAGGAGTGCGCACTCTTGCTTAACTCGTCTGGCCAGCCGGATCGCCGCCCCACCGCCTCCCGGTTGAGTGCCGTAACCTCGACGAGAAGAGGTTGCCCACCGTTAGGGACACAGAGGAAGTCTGGTCCCCCCACTGACGGTGACTCCGCAACTTGCGGCTCTAGCCGCCGCTGGCGGAGCCAAGAAAATACGACCGCCTCAGCCTTTGCGGCATCCGGGTTTACTGCGAGCCTCGCGATGAACAGCCTGTGGTGATTGGGATGGCACACATCGAGGAAGTTGGCGTACGACTTGGTGACCTCCTCGATTGTGGCCTTTGGTAAGTATGGAGGCTGGCCAGGAGTCCATAGGCCGTCTTCGCCTTCTTTCACGTCGCGTCTCCGTACTTCAGTATCTGAGAAGCGTCTAACTACAACAAGTAGACAGGTCTGTCTAATACCGTAAACACTATTGAAAAGAGTTTAACATGTCTCACCGGCTCTCCCATCGGCCGACGAGCCGGTCGGCCTGACTGCGAACGGCGCTACGCCTGGTTGAGGGTCTGGGTGTCGATTCTGGTCGCGCTTAGATCCCTGAGACCCAAAGGCCCCCGGACGATTTGGAGGAGGCGCCATCCCCCTGGCCGTGGATGGGCCAACCCTATCAGATCCTGTGTTGGACGGGAATACCCCTTGAGCCCATAGTCCCGCTTGCCACTGAACGCCATGGACAAACACCACATCTCGCGGAGCGTCGATCAGCGCCACGATAGGTCTCCCATCTGCTGCCTGTTGCGGAGTATGCGCAGGTGCTCACGCTACGCCCGCGCTGGCCAGAGATCGCGATAACTGGCATCCTCCCACTCCTCACGAAAAAAGGCAAGAGTTTTAACGGCCAGGAAGTTCATACCTTCTCACACATTTGGCCTTGAAGAATACGGCAAAACGTAAGATGCTTAGGGAGTGGAATATTGGGAGGTCTTGTGGCAGCACATGGGGGTGGCAGCGCTCATTGGGTATATCACAGGAGGTCGTCATGGCAGATGAGAAACCAATCGTCTGGCGCACGAAGCATGGAGAGTTGACCCTTGGCCAGATTGCGGAACTGCAACCTGGGTTAGGTCAATTGATGCCGCTCATGAGCGAACGCTACTGGATTTGCTACTACGCCGCCAAGGGCGGCAATTGGGCACTGGCCGCGTACCAGCTCAATGGCCTGCGGAGTCTGTTTAAGAAGGCCAATACCACGCGGCCGAAGTACAAGGCGATGCTCGAGAGCTATGCCAAGGCGATCTTCGACCCGCTTGCGCTGCACATCGAGGCCAAGAACTTCGTCGAGTTTGAAAAGTGCTACATACAGGGCATCGAGTTGGCTAACAAGATGCACGGGTCCACCCATCACCCTGAGATTATCTGGAAGTTGCCGCCCACTCCCCCGCAGCACCTGGAATTGGGCCCTTGTGTGTAGCGCGGTGTTCCACAAGTCCCCTTACAAAGTTCGACAGCCCAGGGCACTGAAATCCCCCCTGACCCACCTTTTGCAAAGGAGGGAGACGGGAAGGGGGATGGAACGGAGCCTCGTGAAGAAGTTAGTTGCTATCGCCATAGCCCTGTTTGTCTGCATGACCCTCGATTCGGGGGCTCGAGCAGAGCCTCTGGATGCACTGACGCTCCGTCAGGGAGACGTGAGGATAGTGAAGGTTGCCGACGGCGCGAAGACTTCAGACCTTCAGGGTGTCATAGAAATGGGTGGTGTGTCCTCCGCTATCCCGATATTCAGCAAGGGGGGCGCGCTGTACGGAATCGTCGCGGTGGATTTATACCAGCAACCCGGTGAATATCGGATGACGGTGTATGAGACGGCAACCAAGCGAGCGTTATCCTCAAAAGCACTCATCGTGAAACAAGGGGAATTCCAGAAGAGTGTCAGCCCGCGCTGGAATACACAGGTCTTTGGCCAAACCGATCTCGATAGAATTGCCAGAGAAAAAAAGGAAATGGCTGATGCCCTTCACACCTCCTCGTCTTTGCCGCTCTGGCAGGACGGAACGATCTATCCGATTGAAAAGACTGATCACACTGGATTGATGACGACTCCCTTCGGCCAGATCCGGGTGAATCCAGCTCAAGACTGGTTTCGGTTTCACCGGGGAACCGATTTTCAGGCCCCCGAGGGCTTTCCGATATGGGCGATTGCCGCCGGAAGGGTCGCGCACCTCGGTCATGATTATCTATTGGAAGGCAATATCACGGTGATCGATCACGGCCTGGGGATCTTTTCTTCGTACCTGCATCAGTCAGCGTTTCTCGTGAAGGTGGGCGACGAGGTCAAGAAAGGCGAGGTCATCGGACGAGTCGGGAGCACCGGGAACAGTAACGCGCCCCACTTGCACCTTGCGCTCAGGATCGGTACCGCCTTGGTCGATCCGACACAATTTATTGAAGCGCTGCGTGGACTGTAACCGAAATAGAAGATAAAGATCACTCACCCCCGCAAGGAGATTCAGCCCCCCATCACAGCCGCCAAGCGGCACACCTGGAGAATTCCATGGGGTAATTCCTCTTTACAATCTTCGAGTTATTGTGTTATTTTCGCATGTGGTAAGGAGGTGAATCTATGTCTGGACATTCTAAGTGGGCGGGCATTAAGCACAAGAAGGCAAAGGTAGATGCCCAGCGTGGCCGTGCGTTTACCAAGCTGATCAGGGAGATCACGGTAGCCGCCAGGGTGGGCGGCGGCGACCCGACCGGGAATCCCCGCCTTCGATTGGCGATCGAGAAGGCTAAGGCTGTCAATATGCCTCAGGACAACATCCAGCGAGGTATCCTGAAGGGAACGGGTGAGCTTCCTGGTGTTTCTTACGAGGAGTATGTCTACGAAGGGTACGGGCCGGGTGGCGTCGCCGTCCTGCTTGAGGTGCTGACCGATAACAAAAACCGAACCGCCCCGGAGTTCCGTAAGGTATTTTCCAAATATGGAGGAAACCTTGGTGAATCGGGATGCGTCGCGTGGCTGTTTGAAAAGAAGGGGCTGATTCAAGTGGAAACAGCTACGGTTGACGAGGATCGACTGCTGGGCGTTGCGCTGGAGGCAGGCGCCGAGGATGTTCGCCGGTCGGATAACACCTTCGAGATTATCACCGCGCCCAAAGACCTCGAGCGGGTCAAGGAGTCCCTAGCGAAGGAGAAGATCGAGATCGCCGATGGAGAGGTGACCATGCTTCCGCAGAACACCATCAGGCTGGAGGGAAAGCAGGCACAACAGATGCTCCAGTTGATGGAAGCGTTTGAAGAGCATGATGACGTCCAGCATGTGTACGCGAACTTCGACATCCCCGAAGAGATCATGGCGGCAGTGACCGGCTAGGCCTGTGGTAAGGTCTGTCGAACCATTCGATCGCCCGATGATTACGACGGAACTGCCGTGCTGGTCTTAGGGGTCGATCCAGGGGCCAGCGCGACCGGCTATGGGATGGTGGCTCGCAGTGACGGTGTATTGCGAGCCGTCGAATACGGCAGCATCATCACCACACCCAGTGATCCCTTCCCTTCCCGCCTGCAACAAATCTTCAGCCGCCTGGCTGAACTGATCCGTTGTTATCAGCCGGAGTGGGCAGCGATTGAAAGCCTCATCTTCGCAAAAAATGTGCAAAGCGCGTTCAAGCTGGGCCAGGCGAGAGGAGTCGCGATTCTGGCTGCTGCGCAGAGCGGGCTTGCCATTGCGGAGTACACCCCGCTGCAGGTGAAAAGTGCGGTGACCGGGTATGGCGCTGCGGGCAAACGCCAGGTCCAGCAGATGGTCGAATCGCTCCTTGGGCTCGAAGAGCCGCTCTGTTCGTCCGACGCTGCCGATGCGCTGGCCGTGGCTATTTGCCATCACCATTCGGCCAAGCTCCTGCATCTGACGAAAGGCAGAGGACGGTGATCGCTCAACTCCGCGGTCTGTTGGTGTCCAAGGATCCCGGGCAGATTGTGATCGATGTGAACGGGGTCGGCTATCAGGTCTTTGTCCCGCTTTCGACGTACTATCAACTCCCGGAAATCCATCAGGATGTCTTCCTTCGCGTGTACACGCATGTCCGCGAGGATGCCATCCAATTGTACGGGTTTCATGCGCTCGAAGAGAAGATGACGTTCGAGTTGCTGACGGGAGTGTCCGGGATCGGGCCTCGCCTCGCAGCCAATATCCTGTCGGGAATCGCGGTGGAGGAGTTTATCCCGGCCATCCTGGAGGGCGACATCGCAAGGCTCAAAGCGATTCCAGGGGTGGGTCGGAAAACGGCCGAGCGGATCATCCTGGAATTGAAGGACAAGGTCCTGGGGGTTCCTCGTGCGGGTCGAGTCGTGGTTGGCCACCAGCCGAGCCCGGAACGGGATCGAACCATCGAAGATGTGGTCTCCGCGCTGCTGAACTTAGGTTGCAGCCGCAAAGAAGCCTCGGCGGCGGCAGAGGCAGCGCATCACGCCGTTGGCGATGGGGCGGACTTTGAACAGTTCGTCAAGCAGGCGCTGAAGCATCTCTCCGAGGGGACGGGGAAGCGGCTATGACAGCGCCGAAGCAGAACAAGGAGAGCGGGCGAGAACGGGTGGCGAACCGGCAACTCCAGGACGAGGATCAGGATCTCGAACTCAGCCTGCGTCCAAAAGCCTGGGATGACTACATTGGCCAGGAGAAGGTCAAGGCGAACCTCCAGGTCTTCGTACGGGGCGCTAAAGCACGAAGAGAGCCCCTGGACCACCTGCTCTTCTACGGCCCGCCGGGACTTGGCAAGACCTCTCTCGCCTCTATCATCGCCTCAGAGATGGGGGTGAGTATCCGGGTCACCTCCGGACCGGTGATCGAACGGCAGAAAGACTTGGCGGCCATCCTCTCCAGCCTCAGAGAACAGGATGTGCTGTTCATCGACGAGATCCACCGGCTGAATCCTCTGGTCGAAGAGACCCTCTACCCGGCCATGGAAGATTACCGGCTGGATCTGATCATCGGTCAGGGGCCGAGCGCACAGACCTACCGGCTGAAGCTGCCGCGTTTTACGTTGATCGGGGCCACGACTCGCGCCGGACTTCTGGCCTCACCTTTGCTCAACCGGTTTGGTGTGGTCCAGCGCCTGGACTTTTACGATGAGACTGACCTCTTCAGGATCGTCCTGCGGTCGGCAAAGATCCTGGGGGTGTCGATCATCGAGGACGGCGCGTGGGAAATTGCGCGGCGCTCCCGCGGAACGCCTCGCGTTGCCAATCGTCTGCTGCGGCGCGTCAGGGATTTCGCCCAGGTGCTGGGGGATGGCGTCATCACCCGTGAAGTCGCGCAGAGCGCGCTGGAGCGGCTCGAGGTGGATACCAACGGGTTCGACGAGATGGATCGGCGGATCCTGTATACCATCATCGAAAAGTTTGCCGGCGGGCCGGTGGGAATCGAGACGATCGCGGTCGCTGTGGGAGAGGAAAAAGAGACGATCGAGGACGTCTACGAGCCGTTTTTGATCCAGCAAGGGTTTCTGGCCAGGACTCCAAGGGGCCGTACCGTCACTCGCCTGGCTTTTGATCACTTCAAGCTCCCCCGGCCGCCCGAGTTGCAGGGCGACTTGTGGCACGGGTAGCGCGTATGGGCGCTTGATGTCGCTGGAGGCGGTAGGATAGTGCAGGGGCTGGATTCATTCGCCAGGATGTTGATCCTGTTCGGCCTCGTTCTGGCCGCCGCAGGGGGACTCATCCTGTTCATCGGAAAGGTCCCTTTCATTGGGAGGCTACCGGGGGATATCTATCTCCAGCGAAAGAACTTCTCATTCTATTTCCCCCTGACCACCTCGATACTCTTGAGCATCCTCCTGACCATACTCTTTTCATTATTTCGCCGCCGGTGAGCGTCGCCGACGCTGCCAGGAGTTGACTTCTTCCGTGTCTATTCCTCTTCGGACGGCCGACTTTGATTACATCCTGCCCCCCGATCTGATTGCCCAGGCGCCCGCCCCCGAGCGCGATCGCTCGCGGCTCCTGGTCCTGGATCGGAGCACAGGTGTTCTGCAGGATCGAATCTTCCGGGATATTCCGGAATACCTCGTTCCAGGCGACCTGTTGGTCATCAACGAGGCGAAAGTCATTCCCGCCAGGCTCTTTGGTCGATCCGAGCGGCGGCATCGTATCGAGGTGTTGTTGCTTCTGGAAGTTGAAACAGACTGCTGGGAGGCCTTGGTCAAGCCATCCAGGCAGATTCGGGTGGGCGACCGCCTTGCTCTGGCCGATGAAACGATCACAGCAGAGGTAATAGAGAAACGCGGTGAGGGACGCCACCTGCTCAAGCTCGTGTATGACGGAACACTCAGCGACCTTTTGTGGCAATTCGGTCAGATGCCGGTTCCACCCTATATCAAAAGACAACCTTCCCTAACCCCTACACCCTCTACCCTAGACCCTAGCACTTTGGATCGCGATCGGTACCAGACGGTATACGCAAAACATGAAGGGGCCATCGCGGCGCCTACGGCCGGCCTCCACTTCACGCCGGAACTGATCGAGACGCTCACACGGCAGGGTGTCGCCGTGGCCCCGATCACCCTCTATGTCGGGCCTGGCACGTTTCGTCCTGTTCGAGTGGAGGAGGTGTCTGCACATCGGATGGAGCCGGAGCGCTACATGATTCCGGAACAGACGGCCCTGGCGGTCAAGGCCGCGAGGAGAGAGGGGCGGAGGGTCATCGCGGTCGGGACCACGACCGTCCGGGCACTGGAACATGCCGCAGTTAATGGTGATGTAAGATCCGGGGCCGGCGTCACAGATCTCTTCATCTACCCAGGCTATCGCTATACGTGTATCGATGCTTTGATTACCAACTTTCATCTGCCCCGCTCTACCCTCTTCATGCTGGTCTCAGCCTTCGCAGGCCGGCAGGCTGTCTTGGCTGCGTATCATGAAGCCATCGCACTACGCTACCGTTTCTATTCCTACGGCGACGCGATGTTGATTGTGTGATAAGGTGGCAGGACAACCTTTACGGTCAGCACGTTATAGGTCCTGATCCGGCTGAAGGCTGATAGCCCCACAGGAGAGATAGTGACCTTCGAGTTGCTGAAGATCGATGCTGCAACAGGCGCACGGCGGGGGCGGCTGACGACACCCCACGGTACGGTGGAGACCCCTGCGTTCATGCCCTGTGGGACGGGAGGCGCGGTCAAGGCGCTTACACCCCACGAACTGGAGGCCGAAGGGGTGCAGTTGGCCCTATGCAACACCTACCACCTCTACCTGCGTCCCGGCCACCGGCTCATTGAGGAGCTTGGCGGTTTACATCGCTTCATGGCGTGGCCCGGCTCGATCCTTACCGACAGTGGGGGATTCCAGGTCTACAGTCTGGCTCAGCTTCGACGGATCTCAGAAGAGGGGGTAAGCTTTCGATCCCATCTTGACGGATCACTCCACTTTCTTTCACCGGAGCTGGCCATCGAAGTCCAAAAATCGCTTGGAGCGGATATTATCATGCCGCTTGACGAGTGCGCCCCTTACCCTTCGACCACCGACTACCTTCAGCGATCGCTGGAACTGACGCTCAAGTGGGCAGAACGATCTCGGACGGCTCATCCCGATGGGCAACCGGCGTTGTTCGGCATCTTGCAGGGCGGGACCGACAAGGCGCTGCGGGAACAGGCTGCAACAGCCATGCAGAAGATCGGCTTTGACGGCTACGCGCTCGGCGGTCTCAGCGTCAACGAGCCCAAGGCAGTAATGTACGAGACTGTCGCTCACGTCACGCCGCTCTTGCCTACCGATCGGCCTCGCTACCTGATGGGGGTCGGAACGCCGGAGGATCTTGTGGAAAGTGTGATGCGGGGGGTAGATATGTTTGACTGCGTGATGCCCACCCGGCATGGCAGGACCGGCAGCCTGTTCACCAGCCAGGGCCGGATCAATATCAAGGGGGCGGTACATGCGTCGGACGACAGGCCGCTCGATCCTGCCTGCGATTGTTACACCTGTCGGCACTTCTCCCGCGCTTATCTCCGGCACCTCTTTGTGGCGGGAGAGATTCTTGGACTACGCTTGAATACGCTTCACAACCTTCATTTCTATCTTGCGCTCATGCGACAGATCCGCCAAGCTATCGAGGATGGAAGCTTTGCCGCATTTCGAACAAGGTTTCTTGAGAGAACCGGCATGCTGAATCGCGACGAAACCGTGGCATAACAGAAGAGAACTCAGAGGAGGTCAAGAAATGGGAATGGCGTTTGCGCAACAGGGAGGGGCTCCGGCTGGAGGTGAACTCAAAGGCATGATCGGAACCCTCGTCACCCCGATGGCGATACTGTTGGTCTTTTATCTCTTAATGATTCGCCCCCAGCAAAAGAAGTCGCGAGAGCAAAAGGAGATGCTCGACAATCTGAAGACCGGCGATCAGATCGTAACTACTGGAGGCTTGTACGGCACGATTGTCAAGTTCGGTGAGGACAATCGAGTCAAGGTCAAGATCGCCGAGAATGTCACCGTTCTCATCGCCAGGAGCGCCATCACCGAGAAGGCCGCCGGAACAACAGAGGGGGTAAAGGGCAAGACCGATTAAAGCTGCGCCCCAAGAATAGCGCACTACGGGGTGCCGAAATGGTACGTTTTCCCCTGGTCGAGAGGCGAGACCGGCAGATCGGAAAGCGCGGTAAGTTCTTCTACGATTTCCGAGATATATTGGGGCTTCATGTGCTGAGCGTAGACTGATGTCTGAACCCTGAGCTTGGTTAACTCGGCCCTCAACAACTCCGGTGTCAGGTGGCCGGTCCGGACAGCATGATCACCGAGCCGGTTAGGAAATGAGGCTTCCACAATGAGAGCGTCTAGTTTGGCCGTCCGATTGGCCAGGCGCCAGAGTTCGGTCGTCGGACCGCTATCCCCCTGATAGAGGATAGAGGAGGCGCCATCAGAGATCACGTAACCCGCCGCCTCAACGGTATGGTGTACGCCCACTGCTGTTACTTCATATTCACCTATCTGGTGCGGACGACCTTCCAACAACTCATGGAAGGACACGATTGGGCGCAGGGGAGACGGGAGGACGCTGAAGTCAGGCCACAGTATGCCGTTGAAGAGGTGCGTCTTCAACTGGTTAATAACCGGAGGGATGCTCCAGACCTCGATCGGGCGCGATCTGACTCCAAGGAGATTTTCTGCCAAAAGGGCCAATCCAGCCACATGATTGAGGTGGATGTGGCTAATCAGGACATGATCAACAGTCGCCTGGGTGTCAAGGGAAAGGGTAGTAGTCACCGACCCGGCATCGAGCAGCAGCTTTCCGTCAACCAACAGACTGGTCAGTTGACAGTCATAGGCTTCCCCCCCATAACACCCTAACGCCTGAACACGCATGGTCTCCTCCGGTGTCTCCGAGATTATGGCATGGAAGCAGCCCTGTGACAGATCGGCGCTACCGACCTAGAAATACGGTTCCCTCTTTCCTATATCGGCGGGTTCACCATCTTGTATGAGCAATTCTTAGCAATTGTATCGAGTTTGTCCTCTGTTACCTAGAAAATATCGACTGAGCCTGTCCTAGGCCGAGTCGAAGGACTCAATACAAACAGGACACACCAATAAGCGCGGCGCTCATATCGACGAGGAGCCGAACGGGTGGCGGATCATACCGTCGCACACTCGAATAACTCGCGTGGTGGCTCGCTTTCAATGAGCTTCAAATCAAACTTCTCTTGTAGCACCTCAAAGACCTTTGGGGTGATAAACGCCGGGGCCGATGGACCGATCCGGATGCCTTTGACCCCCAAGTGCAACAGCGTCAGTAAGACGGCGACCGCCTTCTGCTCGTACCAGGAAATCACCAACGTCAGCGGCAAGTCGTTTACTCCGCAGTGGAGCGCCTTGGCCAGTCCCAGGGCGACCTGAATGGCGCTGAACGCATCGTTGCACTGCCCCATATCAAGGAGACGGGGTAGACCCGCTACTTCACCATAATCCTCGCCGCGAATGCGGTATTTCCCGCAACCGACCGTCAACATGATGGACTCGTGCGGTGTGGACCGAGCAACCTCTGTATAGTAGCTTCGCTCGGCTTTCGCGCCATCGCAACCGCCGATCAGATAGAAATGTTTGATCGCGCCGGACTTGATCGCCTGAACGATCGTATCGGCAAGGTCCAAGACTACACGATGATGGAAGCCGATGGTCGATTCGCCTACCTGCTTGTCCGGAAGCGGGGGGCAGGCTTTGGCCTGCTCGATGACACGCGAAAAATCGTTGGTTCTGAGACGTGTTCCCCCAGGAACCGCCGTCACGCGTGTGGTGTACAGACGGTCCTTGTACGTCGGCCATGGCAGCATGACACAGTTGGTCGTCGCGATGATCGGCCCGGAAAAGACCGTAAACTCGAGATTTTGATTTTGCCATGCGGTGCCGTAGTGCCCCGCCAGATGCGTATGAGCTCGTAACGTGGGATAACTGTGAGCCGGCAACATTTCACCATGCGTATAGACGTTCACCCCGGCATTTGCGGTTTGTTCGAGTAGATCCGACAAATCTAACAAATCGTGCCCGGTCACCAGGATGCCCGGACCGGCCTTCGTCCCTTCGTAGACCGTACTGGGCGTCGGTGCACCGAAGCGTTCCGTATTGCCGGCGTCCAGCATCTCCATCACGCGCAGGTTCATACGGCCGCACTCCAGCACCATCTCCAACAGGCTGTCAAAGTCGAAGTTCACATTGGTCATGGTCGCAAACAGGGCGTCCGCGAAAAACGCATCGACCTCTTCATCGACCTTGCCCAGCCGACGGGCATGGTGCGCATAGGCCGCCATCCCTTTGAGACCGTAGAGCAAGGTTTCCTGTAACGACTGGATATCCGGGTCCTTCCCGCACGTGCTGATATCCGTACACCCGCTGCCACCGGATGTCTGCTCACATTGATTACAAAACATCATGTCACCCCTTTCTCTCTCGAAGACGAGGCTATGAAAAGTCGATGTGCAGTGGAGGGGGCGGTTCGGTCTGTAGCCGGGCTTCGGCCACACGGCGCAACCTTTCCATCAATTCCGGCTCCGTCTTGAGACATTGTTCAAAATCGGCTCGGCGCAATTCGAGTAACTGGCAGTAGCCCAGCGTGACGACATCGGCCGTGCGCCGGCCTCCGAAGACCAGCGCGATCTCTCCGAAAAAGTCGCCCGGACCGAGCCCTACAGGTTCGGGTTCTACCATGACCTCTACGAATCCGGACGTAATAAAGAACATGCTGTCACCGGATTCACCACGACGAACGATGTATTTGTCCGGTTGCACAAGACGAGGCCTGAGGAGACCTGCAAGCTCATCAATCCGAGCCGATGTCAGCACTCCGAAAAGCGGCACCATGCGCATAAGCGACTGGATGTCTGCGGCCGCATAATGGCGAACAATAAAATCATTCTGTATCCAAAGTATTTTCTGAAACGCACGCAGACAGTTGATCTTGGTATCGTCATCCGTGTTCAACGCAAGCAATCGCTCAGTCAACAGATCGGCGAGCATACCCATGAAGGCGTTCATCTGGACGAGCGGCACATTGATTTTCGGGTTTCCCGTTTTGGGCGTATGCATTTTACCTACAGCATCGAGCAGGACCGCAATCTTACTGTCGAACGGATGACCAATCAACTGCATGAGATAGGACTGCATGTGGTCCATTCGGAACTTGACCTGTCCATGCTTCGCCGAGAGGTCCGCGAGCGACTCAGGCGGTGGCGATGCACACCCATGTTGACGCTCGACAAAATGGCGAGCCGTCGCATCGTAGGCAAGGAGCTTGTGATACTGTTCCTTCACGATTTCCGGCATCAACACGACGAGTTCGGCAAGCACCTTTCGTATCGCAGCCACGTCCTCATCGCCGAAGCCGATAAAATTCTTCAAGAACTCATAGCGGTAGGCGAGATCCAGCTCCAACCGTTGTTCGTCTAACTTTTCCATTGTTATCCCGCTCCCAAGCAACGAGGATGTTGAAAACAGACCTCGACCCCTTTCACTTCAGTGTCTTCTCGTTCTGAGATGAAGCGGCCGGGAATGCCTGCACCGAAAGGTCTTGGCCGACATGGCACTGCAAGCACTGGTAATTGCGCTCAGGATGTCGAACGATCGTCGCCTTCGCAAGCCCGGTTCTGTGGCAATCCAGGCAGACCGCTTTTCTCCTCTCGACATCGTGGGGGATCAAGGGTGGGGCGCCCTTATAGGCGCGAGGCAGTTTCTTGCTGTCTTGCCGGGGGACCACCTGCTCAGCACGCGCGCTACCGCTTAACGTAGCCGGCACACAACAGAGGAAAACCCAAAAGAATATTGTCTTGAGTGGCTTCACGATGATCCCCTACACCTTCTCGATTCGAACCGCGCATTTCTTAAAGTCCGGCTGCTTGGAAATAGGGTCGTAGGCATCAAGCGTCACCAGGTTGATGAGAACATTCTCGTCAAAGAAAGGAACAAAGATCACGCCTTTCGGGACCGTATTCCTTCCGCCTAACTCGGCCTTTGCGACGACCTCCCCGCGGCGGGATTTGACACGAACCGGATCCCCAGTCTTAATGCCCAAGGCAGCCGCGTTCTCGACGTTGATCCACACAGGAGCAAAGGGGGCGGCGCGATGAAGCTCAAGGACTCTCCGCGTCATCGTCCCTGTATGCCAGTGCTCAAGTATGCGACCTGTCGTCAGCCAAAACGGATACTTCTCATCCGGCTGCTCGGCGGGCGGCTCGTAGGGGCGCGCCCAGATCACGGCGCGACCATCGGGCTGGCCGTAGAAACGGACATCCTCGTCCTTTTTGACGTACGGGTCGAACCCCTCTCTATAACGCCACCGTGTTTCTTTTCCCTCGACAACCGGCCAGCGCAGCCCGCCATGGACCTTCGTGTATACATCGTACGGCGCAAGATCTTTTCCCGACCCCACGCCGAATTTTCGATACTCCTCAAAGAGCGCTCTCTGTAGAGGCTCCCCCCCATAGGCGAACAGGTGCCCCAAATCAAGACGCTTGGCCAACTCGACGATCTGCCAGAGGTCGTCCTTGGCTTCGCCAGGCGGATCGACCATCTTGAACCAGTGCTGCGTACGCCGCTCAGCGTTACCGAACATCCCCTCTTTCTCCACCCACATGGCCGACGGCAGAATGAGATCGGCGTGCCGAGCGGTTTCACTGGGATACACCTCGGAGACCACGATAAATCGCTCGCCTCCCTTTCGGGCGCCCCTGCGATAGCGACTCACATGCGGGAGGGTCTGAAAGGGGTTGGTGGTGTTGATCCAGATGACCTTAATATCACCGCGCTCCAGGGTACGAAACATCTCCATCGTATGGTAGCCAGGTCTGGGTGAAATCTTCTCAATCGGGACATTCCAGATCTGTGCGGCTTTCTTGCGATGCTCCGGATTCGCAATAAACATCCCACCGGGCAGCGTGTGGGAGAGCACGCCGACCTCCCGGGTCGTCCCGCACGCCGACGGCTGTCCGGTCAGCGAAAAGGGACTGTTGCCGGGCTCGGCGATTTTTCCGGTAAGAAGATGGAGGTTATAGACGAGGTTGTTGATCCAGGTGCCACGTACGTGCTGGTTAAAGCCCATTGTCCAACACGACACAGCCTTGCGCTTGGGATCACCTAAGAGTCGGGCAATCTGACGAATCGTGTCGGCCGGAACACCAGAGAGTGTGGCGGCATACTCCGGGGTGTAGGTTTTCAGGAATTTCTTGTACTCCTCGAAACTGATCGGCTGGGGCTTATCGGTAAACGGCTTGTAGGTCTTCCAACTGGTTTCCGAAGCTCCTCCGTACTCGAAGTTATCCTCCACGCCATATCCGATCCCCGTCAGCCCCTTTTTGAAGGCGACATGCTTCTGAATAAACGTTTCGTTGATGAGCCCTTCCTTGACGATGACATGCGCCATCGCATTCGCAATGGCGAGGTCCGTATGAGGCTTGAAAATCGCAACGATATCCGCCGGCTCATCGGTGCTGCGGTTCAGAAAGGTTTGCAGGCTCACGATCTTGACCTCGGAATCCCGACGTTTTCGCTCGACCATCCGCGAGTAAAGGACCGGTTGCGTCTCAGCGAAGTTCGCGCCCCAGACAAAAAAGGTATCGGTCAGATCAATGTCGTCGTAACATCCCATCGGCTCATCCATGCCGAAGGTCGAGTAGAAACCGGTCACGGCTGAGGCCATACAGAGGCGCGGATTGCCCTCGACATTGTTGGAGCCAATCCCCGCCTTCATCAGTTTATTGACGGCGTACCCTTCAAAGACCGTGGTTTGACCCGAGAAGTAGACCGCCACCGACTCCGGACCATATTGTTGGATCGCCTCCTTAAACTTAGAGGCCATGATATCCAACGCCTTGTCCCAGGAGATCTGAACAAACTTATTGCCTTGGCGAAGCAGAGGGGTCTTATAACGGTCACGGCCATAAAGAATTTTGGGAAGGTTATAGCCTTTGACGCAAAGGAGGCCGCGATTCACGGGTACCTCCGGATCGCCCTTGACGGCGACCACCTTTCCTTTCCGAAGACCCACCAGGACGCCGCATCCGACGCCGCAGAAACGGCAAGGGCTCTTTTCCCATGTGTCCGCCTCCGGCTCTGCAGCCTGCGCGTGACCTACGGCGGGTGGGAGGAGCGCATCAGGTAAGGCAATGATGGCCGCGCCTGCTCCCGCCAAGGTTTTTAACAGCTCTCTGCGAGACAGTTCCATCATCCGCGCCTCCGACTGAACGTGCTCATGGTTCTCATCCTTAACCCGAGTCTTCGCCGTTACCGGACAAAGGTTACGGGAATTCGTCTGCGCCTGTGGAATATGATGGAGACATGAGAGTGCAAATCCAATATCCAACTGTGTTAGTTGTCAACTGTGAAATATGTATTTCTTTGGAGCCGGAACAAGCACGTTAGCGACAGTAATATCAATTCAGCCAAGCATTGCAGTGAGAAAGCGTCGTTGTGTCCGTGACCCTTTGCTAACGTGGGGTTCGCTCATCATACACCCACACAAAGGAGGGACAAAACGATACTTTCGTAACTGCAATGATTGGGTAGTCATACAAAGAATAGCCTAACAGCAAGGTCAAAGATGGTTGAACCGGAACCTGGAAGACCGAGTAGCATGATTATCGAATCGGTGAGTACATGATGTTCCTGTCAGCGGCGCAACGCAAGATCCTTGAGACGGGATTCCATCACTTGTTGGAAGTGACCTCGAAATCCGGGGAGGTTGGTATACAGGGCTACGAAGCTGTTCGGGTTCATCCTGTACACTTGCACCGCCGTAGCGGTTCGGATGGTGGCCGTTCGCGGCGCCTTTTGGATCAGGGCGATCTCGCCGAAGTGGTCCCCGGGCTGCAGGCGGGCAATCACTTGCTCCGTGCGATCCGGTCCCTTCTGCATCACCTCGACGGTCCCTGACTTGATCACATACACGTGGCGTCCCTCGTCCCCCTCCCGAAAGATGATCTCGCCCGGTCCATACTGTTCAAGCACCATCGTCCGCTGGGAGAAGACGGCCACAATAGCGAAGAGGACGAGCCCAACCAGCAGTAACCCCTGCAGGAGGGTAAAACTCACCAGGAGGAACGACCCTTTCGTGGTCATGGCGAGCAAGCCGAGCAACGTGACGAACCCGACACAGAGCTGGGCCAGACCAATGAGTTTTGATCGCCAATCGCCGCTCCTGATTCCCGGTAAGATGCCTCCACGAACGTCGCGAGTCAACTGATCCCTCCCGTCTTCCGGCCTTGTTTGGGCAGAGTTACCGTATGGGCGGGACCGTGACACTCGAGGCACCTCATCTCCTCGCTTCGTATCTCGGGAGCCATAGCCACATGAATCGCCAGCGCCACGTATCGCTTGGCGCCATCATGACATTTTAAGCAGAAAGCGTTGGCAAGGGGGGCGCGCATCTTGATGGGTAACTCATACGAGTGAGTCCAGTGCTTGTAGGCATCTGTCAGCCCATTCAGCTTGGCTCGGAGGGTCCCATGGACGCCATAGTTGACGTGGCAAGAGTAGCACTCACTCCCTGACGACGACCGCTGTTGGAAATGATAGGCGGCGAGGGACCGGCTCTGACTGCTGCGCATGTCATCGATGTACGGTTGGTGGCAGGTCCCGCAGAACTGGACTTCCTTTGCATATTCAAGCGCGGTGAAATTACCAACGCCAAGGAGCAACAGCGGCAGAATGCCCAGGGACAGCAGATGCAGCCACAAGACATTCCCCTCGATCTGCCGGCCTTTGAAGACGATGAGCGTGACGACAATGCAGCCGAGAATAGCGATTGAGATGCCGATAGTGAGAAGAATCCCCCAATCCAGCCAACTTCCCCACTTCAACCCCTCGGCATTGACCATCTGTGCCTCAGCCAGCAACTTCGCTCCTACGGCCTCGATCCCGGCACCAGGACAAAGGCCCCTCGGCCATGCGTGAAGGCGACGAATCGATGCGTGGCCTGCTGACTCTTCAGGTCAAAGACCGCCACGTTGGGCATCCCGGTCTCCGGGCCCATATGCGTCCACGTGCTGCCGGCGGTGCCGCTCGTCCAGACCCCCAGGTCCGTCCCGACGTACACGATGGCGGGATCTCTGGGGTCCACGACCAGCGTATTGTGGGGGAGATCGACGGGCGGACTCACATTGGACCAGGTGGGCGCGCCGGACAACGCCGTGGTGGTCTTGAAAACGTGACCCGGCTGCCCAGGGGTCCCCTCATCAAAGCCGGATAGGGTCACGTAGAGCCCATTGGCGGTCGTCGGATCAAAGGCCAGGTCCGTCACCGCGCGATGGGGCACCCCGTTGCCGATGTCCACCCACGTGCGCCCCCCATCCGCGGTCAGCCGCAGCGCGCCACTGCCGCCCCCCACGGCGTAGGTGTTGCAGGTGGGATCGGACGGGGCAACGGCCAGGGCGGTGATCCCGCCGGCAAAGGTTCCACTGTGGTTGTCCACCCAGTCGGGGGTGGCCGCGCTAAAGAAGTTCGTGGTTCTCCACAGCCGGTCGGTACCCGCCAGCAGCACATCGGCATTGGCCGGACACGTGTCCAGGCGCGCGATAAAGGGCGCGCCAGTCTTGTCGATGCCGGCATCCGCCGCCTCGAACGAGGCGCCCCCATTCCTGGTGCGCCAGAGGCTGAGGGATTGCGACGAGACGGCCCAGTTCGTCTCCGGGCAGCTCGACGACAGCACGCTTGCGGCCCCATTCCCGCCGAAGACGAACCCCCACGGCTCCGTCTCGGTCCAACGCGCCGTGCCGGTCCCCTGGGTCCCGCCCAGGATCACGTTGCGATTGGTGGGGTGCAGGGTCCCCTCGTAGAACTGGGTGATGGCCAGCGTTGTGTTGTGGTCGGTCCAGGTGGCGCCGCGATCCGTGGTACTCCAGACGCCGCCATCGTTCCCCACGATCAGCCGACTCCCCGCCCACGCCAGGCGGTGCTGGCCCGCGTGAATGCCGTCTGAGGGCTGTGCCGCCATCTGGCTGATCTCCGTCCACGTGGGGGTCGCGCCGCAGTTCGTACACTCCCACAGGGGGATCCCGCCCGCGTACACGGTGCCGGCGTTGGTCGGGTCCACGAGGAGGGTGTGGCTAAACCAGCACTGGTCAGACGCCGCCGCATAGGCGCGATCCCAGCCGCAATACCCGTGCACCCCGGAGCCGTCGTCGGTCGCCCCGATGGGGATGCGGGTCCACGCGGGGCTCGGGGCCCAGGCGTTGTCGGTCCGCCAGAGGCCCAGCAGGCCGCCATCCGTCCCCACGCCGTCGAGGGCATCCTGGATGCTCACGTAGAGCGTGCTGGGCTGCGACGGGGCCAGGGCCACCTCTACCCGGCCGACCCCGCCGGTCATGGCGCTCCACGGCCCGTCGAGGCGCGTCCAGGTCTGGCCGGCGTCGAAGGAGCGATACACCCCGTTGCTCGGGGCGCCAAAGAGGTCGCCCAGGCCCGCGTAGTGTCTCGTGAAGGTGGTCGGATCCGCGACGAGGGCGGTGGCCGGGCCGGGCAAGGTGAGGGTCCAGGTGGTCCCTCCATCAGCGGAGGTGAAGAGGCCGGTTGGGGAAGGCCAGGGTGGCCAGGCCGCCACGCGTCCGGCGACTCCCGCCGAGGTCGCCGCGAGCACGCGGGCCGGATTGCCGGGATCGACCGTGAGGGCGCTGACGGCGGTGCTGGTGAACGTAGAGACGGCCAGGGACGTCCATGTGGCGCCGCCGTCGGTGGACTTCAGCAGCCCCGCCCCCCCGTAGGAGTCCCCGCTGTTGTTGGCCTCTCCGGTCCCCGCATAGATGATGGCCGGGTTGCTCGGGGCGAAGGCGATCGCCCCCATGGCCAGCGAGGGCTGGTCATCGGTCTTCGGGGTCCAGGTCGCCCCGGCATCGTGCGTGTCCCACAGGCCGCCCTGGGCTGCGCCGGCCACCCAGTGGGCGGGATTGCCGGGATCGACCGCGAGGGCCCCGATGCGCCCGCTCATCGGCCGCGTGGTGGCGGTGGCCCCAACCTGCCCGCCCAGTATCGGCCCCGGGCCGATCGCCATCCAGGTGTCGCTCGTGCCCGGTTCGGATCGGGAGGTTCGCTCAGTTTTCGACTGTTCGATCTGCTGGACGGCGCGGAGTCGGGCGCCCTCGGGGATGGTGCCCAGGGGATAGGCGCGCTGCTGCACGGTCCACGACCCCAGATGGCTGGGCTGACTGCTGGTGGGGGTGGGGAATTGCTGTACGGGCTCTCTCGCGCCCTCGGCCCGCATCATCGCGGTCTCCAAAAGAGCGGGGCTACAGGCCGCGAGGCTATTGAAGATGGCGGTGCAGCTCTTGGCGGCGTCCAGGGTCACCTGCCCACTGCTGGTGCAGTTGCCCGACCAGGCGGTGAAGGTCGAGCCGGGGTCCGGGATGGCGGTGAGGGTCACGGGGGTCCCGCCGGCAAAGCTCGCCGCACAGGTAGGACCGCAATCAATCCCGGAGGGGCTGCTGGTCACGGTGCCCGAGCCGGTGCCCGCTTTGGTCACGGTGAGGGTGGACGGGAGCAAGGTGAAGGTGGCGGTGCAGCTCTTGGCGGCGGTCATCGTCACGCTGCCATCGCTACAGTCGGGGTCACCCGACCAGCCGGTGAAGCTGGAGCCGGCGGCGGGGGTAGCGGTGAGGGTGACGGAGGTACCGCTGGCGTAGGGTTCCGTGCAGTCGGTGCCGCAACTGATCCCGGCGGGGCTGCTGGTCACAGTGCCGGAGCCGGTGCCCGCTTTCGTGACGGTGAGGGTGTAGGCGATCGGCGTCAACGTAAAGGTGGCGGTACAGACCTCATTCGCATCCATCGTGACCTGTCCACTGCTGGGACAGTCGCCACTCCAGCCGGTGAAGGTGGAGCCGGTGGCAGGGGTCGCGGTGAGGGTGACAAGGGTGCCGCTAGTGTAGGCTTCTGAGCAGTCGGTGCCGCAACTGATCCCGGCGGGGCTGCTGGTGACGGTGCCGGAGCCGGTGCCGGTCTTGGTGACGGTGAGGGTGAAGGAGAGTACATTAAAAGTCGCGGTGACGGACTTGGCCGCGTCCAGGGTCACGCTGCAGGCGCCGGTGCCCGTGCAGGCCCCCGACCAGCCGGCGAAGGTGGAGCCGGTCGCGGGGGTGGCAGTGAGGGTGACCGTGGCGCCGTTGGCAAAGGTCGTCGCACAGGTAGTCCCGCAACTGATCCCGGCGGGGCTGCTGGTCACAGTGCCGGAGCCGGTGCCCGCTTTGGTGACGGTAAGGGCGTAAGTGCTTAGTGTGAAGGTGGCGGTGCAGGTTTTGGCGGCGTCGAGGGTGACGCTGCCGTTCGTACAGTCACTGCCGGCAGCCCTACTCTTCTGGCTGCTGCGGCGACGCGCGAATACGGCTCTGTTCGAGGTGCTCGACCAGCCGGCAAAGGTCGAGCCGGGGTCGGGGGTGGCGGTGAGGGTGACGGAGGTGCCGCTGGCATAGGGTTCCGTGCAGTCGGTCCCGCAACTGATCCCGGCGGGGCTGCTGGTCACGGTGCCGGAGCCGGTGCCGGTCTTGGTGACGGTGAGGGTGTAGGCGATCAGGGTGAAGGTCGCGGTGCAACTCTTGGCAACGTCCAGGGTCACGCCGCCATCGCTACAGTCTGGGTCGCCCGACCAGCCGGTGAAGGTGGAGCCGGTCGCGGGGGTGGCGGTGAGGGTGACGGAGGTGCCGCCTGGAAACATCACTGTACAGGAGGGGCCGCAGTCGATCCCAGTGGGGCTGCTGATCACCGTGCCGCTACCGGTTCCCGCTTTGGTCACAGTGAGGGTGTAGGTGGTGCTGGCGAAGTTCGCCGTGACTGTGACATTGGCTGTGACGCTGCTATCCGTGCGCGGGTTGGCCGTCGAGCCGTCGCTCCAGGAGACGAAGTGGTAGCCCGTGTTGGGGACCGCCGTCACCGCTGTGCCGCTACCACCGGAGGCCACCGTCTGCGGCGACGTCCCACTGATCGTGCCGTTCGCTCCCGCCGTGTAGGTGAGGGTGTAGGAGATCGGCGTCGACGTAAAGGTGGCGGTGCAGGTCTTGTTGGCGGTCATCGTGACCAGCCCACCGCTAGTGCAGTGGCCCGACCAGCCGGCGAAGGTGGAGCCGGTGGCCGGGGTGGCGGTGAGGGTCACCGTGGTCCCGCTGGCAAAGGGCGTCGTGCAGGTCGCCCCGCAGGTGATCCCGGCGGGGCTGCTGGTCACCGTGCCCGAGCCGGTACCCACTTTGGTCACGGCGAGGGCAAACCCGCCCACGTCGATATTCAACTTGAAGACCGTGCCCAGATCGCCGGCCCCGCCACTATCAGTCGTCACGTACAAGGCGCCATCCGCGCCCTGAAGGAGACCGCCCACGGGGTGGGCCCCGTCGTCAACCCCACCCACAAAGTAATGCAGGAGGGTAAAGCCGCTGCCGTTGGTGTTCAGCTTAAAGATCGTGCCAAGATCGCTGACCCCGCCGTCATGCGTCGTCCCGTACAGGGTACCATCCGCGCCCTGGATAAGACCGGCCCAGGACTGGCTCCCGTCGGTAACTCCGCCGAAGCTATGCAGGAGGGTAAAGCCGCTGCCGTTGGTAGTCAGCTTAAAGACCGTACCCACGCCGGCCCCGCCACCCCACGTCGTCCCGTACAAGGCGCCATCCGCGCCCTGGATGAGACCGGCCAGGGGGTAGGCCCCGTCGGCACTCCCGCTCACAAAGGTGTGCAGGAGGGTAAAGCCGCTGCCGTTGGTAGTCAGCTTAAAGACCGTACCCAGACCGCTGGACCCGCCCAATTCAGTCGTCCCGTACAAGGCACCATCCGTGCCCTGGATGAGACCGGCCCAGGACTGGCTCCCGTCGGTAACTCCGCCCGCGAAGTGATGCAGCACGGTATAGCTGCTCCCGTCGGCATTGAGCTTGAAGACCGTGCCCAGATTGCTGGACCCGCCCTCATACGTCGTCCCGTACAAGGCGCCATCCGCGCCCTGGATGAGACCGGCCTGGGGGCCGCGCCCGTCGGCACCCCCGCCCACGAAGCTGTGCAGGATGGTATAGCCGCTCCCGTCGGCATTGAGCTTAAAGACCGTACCCAGACCGCCGGACCCGCCCCCAACAGTGGTCCCGTACAAGGCGCCATCCGCGCCCTGGATGAGACCGGCCCAGGACTGGCTCCCGTCGCCAACCCCGCCGAAGCTGTGCAGGACGGTATAGCCGCTGCCGTCGGCATTGAGTTTGAAGATCGTACCCAGATCGTTGGACCCGCCATTGTCAGTCGTCCCGTACAAGACGCCGTTCGCGCCCCGAAGGAGGCCACCCACGGGCCTGCGCCCGTCGGTACTCCCGCCCACGAAGGTATGCGGGAGGGTGGAACTCGGTGTTTGCGTGAAGGTGGCGGTGACGGCCTTGGCGGCATCCATCGTCACGTTGCAGGAGCCGGTGCCCGTACACGCCCCCGACCAGCCGGTGAAGGTGGTGGAGCCGGTGGCCGGGGTGGCGGTGAGAGTCACCGTGGTGCCGCTGCTAAAGCTTGCTGTGCAGGTGGCGCCGCAGTTGATCTCCAGCGAGCCGCTGGTCACGGTGCCGGAGCCGGTGCCTGCTTTGGTCACGGTGAGGGTGTACGTCACGGCGTCGAAGACGTAGGCGGCGCCCTGATCGACGTTGATGCCAATGTTGGCGTTGGCATATGGCACTCCTACGATGACGGTGTTACCACTGATGGCCACGGAGGCGCCGAAGTCGTCCCACGCCGCCCCGTCGGAGGCGGTGAGTTTTGTATTGAAGGTCGAGGTCGTCGCCCAGCCGGAGCCGGGCTTGACGAAGACATAGGCGGCGCCCTGGACACCGTTGTCACCGATGGCGGCTCCCCACGCCCCAATAACGACGGTGTCGCCGCTGATAGCCACGGAGTCGCCGAAGAGATCCCACGCTACCCCATCGGAGGCGGTGAGCTTGGCGGTCTGAGTCATCGTGGTCCAGCCGCCACCGGGCTTGACGAAGACATAGGCGGCGCCCTGCCAGCTGTTGCCACCGATGGTGGCGTGATACGCTCCTACGACGACGGTGTCGCCGCTGATAGCCACGGAGTTGCCGAAGTCGTCGCCCATTGCCCCGTCGGAGGCGGTAAGCGTCGCGGTCTGGGTCATCGTGGTCCAGCCGCCACCGGGTTTGACGAAGACGTAGGCGGCGCCCTGACTCCACCAACGCGTCCCCACGACCACCGTATCGCCGCTGATGGCGACCGAGAGGCCGAAGTTGTCACCTACGGCCTCGTCGGAGGCGGTGAGTTTGGCGGTCTGGGTCATGGGATTCGAGGCCGTCGCCCAGCCGGAGCCGGGCTTGACGAAGACGTAGGCCGAGCCTCGAATGCAGAGGGCGGAACAGGAGGGATCCCCTGGAGCTCCTACCACCACCGTGTCACCGTTGATGGCGACAGAGGTGCCGAAGCGGTCATCCACCGCTCCGTCGGAGGCGGTGAGCTTCGCGTCGAAGGTGGAAGTCGTCGCCCAGCCGGAGCCGGGTTTGACGAAGACGTAGGCGGCGCCCTGGTCCCAGTTGGCGCCGATGTCGGCCCAATATGCCCCCACGACGATGGTGTCGCCGCTGATGGCGACGGAGGTGCCGAACTTGTCATACGCATCCCCATCGGAAGCGGTGAGTTTGGCGGTCTGGGTCATCGTCGTCCAACTGGCGCCGGACTTGACGAAGACGTAGGCGGCGCCTTGATCGACGTTCGTGCCGATGTCGGCGTGATGCGCCCCTACGACGATCGTGTCGCCGCTGATGGCGACGGCGATGCCGAACTCGTTATCCACCGGCTGAGCAAAGACGTAGGCAGCGCCCTGGCTGGTGTTGGCGGCGCCCGCCCCCACAACGACGGTGTCGCCGCTGATGGCGACGGAGGTGCCGAAGACGTCAGAGGCCGCCCCGTCGGAGGCGGTGAGCTTCGCGGTTTGGGTCATGGTGGCCCAGCCGGTGCCGGGCTTGACGAAGACGTAGGCTGAGCCCTGATAGGTATTGGAGCCAATGGTGTCGGTGTCGGCCCCCACAACGACGGTGTCGCCGCTGATGGCGACGGACCAGCCGAACTCGTCACCCGCTGCCCCGTCGGAGGCGGTGAGTTTAGCGGTGAAGGTCGAGGTCGTCGCCCAGCCGGAGCCGGGTTTGACGAAGACGTAGGCGGCGCCCTGGTTGCTGTTGGAACCGATGTTGTCTCCATACGCCCCCACCACCACCGTGTCGCCGCTGACGGCGACGGAGTAGCCGAAGGCGTCAGAGGCCGCCCCGTCGGAGGCGGTGAGCTTAGCGGTCTCGGTCATGGTGGCCCAGCCGGTGCCGGGTTTGACGAAGACGTAGGCGGCGCCCTGGCTGGCGGTGGCGCCGATGTCGGCCCCCACCGCCCCCACCACCACCGTGTTGCCGATGATGGCGACGGAACGGCCGAAGAAGTCATACGCGGCTCCGTCGGAGGCAGTGAGTTTCGAGTCGAAGGTCGAAGTCGTCGCCCAGCCGGAGCCGGGTTTGACGAAGACGTAGGCGGCGCCCTGGTAGGCGGTGGCGCCGATGTTTGCGCGATACGGCCCTACGACGATGGTGTCGCCGCTGATGGCGACAGAGGTGCCGAATTCGTCACCCCCGGCCCCGTCGGAGGCGGTGAGTTTGGCGGTCTCGGTCATGCTCACCCAGTGAACAGCTTCGGGCACCTTGACAAAGACGTAGGCGGCGCCCTGATCGGCGGTGGCGCCGATGTCGGCCGACGGCACCCCCACGACGATGGTATCGCCGCTAATGGCGACGGAGTAGCCGAACTGGTCACTCGCCGCTCCGTCGGAGGCAGTGAGTTTAGCCTGCTGGCTCCAGACGCCGCCTGTGCGCGTGAAGACGTAGGCGGCACCTTGGTAGGTGTTGGAGCCAATGGTGGCGTACCACGCCCCCACGACCAGGGTGTCGCCGCTGATGGCGACGGAGTAGCCGAACTCGTCACCCACTGCCCCGTCGGAGGCGGTGAGCTTGGAGGTCTCAGTCGTCGTACTCCAGACACCCAGTGGATCGGAGGCGGTGAGTTTGGCTTGCTGGATGAATGGGTCGATGGTTAGCGGGTAGCGGGCATGGGTATCGTCCACTTGGATGAGCAGGCGCGGGCCGTCAGTCGTGAGCCACGCAGGGAGCGTCGCGCCGGTCGCATCGGTTACCGTGAGGCCCGTATAGCGGAGCTGGGGCGCGCCCGTATGGGTGAGCAACGTGGCCGCCGTCTTGCTCGTCTCCACGCGGGCTGTCAAATCCCCGCCGACGGTCAAGGCGAGAGTGAGCGGCCCGGTCCCGCGCCGTGGCGGCGCGCTCATGGTGATCCCCTGCTCCAGCCCAAGAGGGCCGTTGATGTACCATTCGGTGAGGGGACCGCGGCGGTACTCGATCCGGTTGTGCTCGGCGCGTGGCGCGGCATGGCGAACGGACTCGGAGGGCGTCCCGTACCCCCAGCCGGTGAGCTGAAGCGTGCCTGTGGTTTGCCCCTGCGTCAGCGTGAGGCCCGTATCCGTGAGCGTGGCGGTGAGACCGTGCTTGGAGTTATTGAAGCTGAAGCCGGTCCCCTGCGAACGGGCGCGGTAGGTCGACTGATCCTTTCCAAGGGTAGCGGCAATGGCGGCCTGGGCCGGGAGGGGCAGGTCGGCCAGGGTCTGTTGCTGTTTGGGGGCTGCCCAACTCGCGGATGGACGCATGAAGAGCCATCCGGCGAGGAGCAGGAGCAGTAATACGCTACGTTGTCGCTGAGACAGGTGTCGCAGCATCAGTACTCTCCTATTCGAACGCAGTGGTACTGGAACGGCACAAATTATCGGTACGCTACACAATTCCACCTGAAGAGTCAAGGTGAAAATACTTTCGCGTAAGAGGATTATCAGACTTGGCTGTCAACGCTATTCTATGGTAGAAAAGTGTAAGAAACTACAGTCTATCACCCGAAGAAAGTACGAGCTTATCCATGCCACATTGTATGTATTGTATGTATAAGACAACAGCGGGCTTGGTACCGATTGCACCGGTTCCAGCAAGGCCCAGACACTCGATGAAGATGATAAATATTGATTTCCTAGAAAATAGTGGCTATCCGGATTGATCTGTTGAAAACACCTGGTGGACACTCGGCGCTCATTTCGGATTAATCTGTGGAATCCGCCGAATGAATCCCGCATCCATTCCGACTAAAATCCATCAGGCGTACCGATGTTGATGCAGATTCGTGATGTCAGAAGGGCGGTGGCTTCCTCCCCAGCATGGGGTAGGCTGGGCACTCAGAGGAGCGCGCATTGACCCGCTGAGGGAGGAGGCTAACGCCCTGGGACACGTCGGCGTGGACGTGCACACACGCGTGTCGCAGATTGCCGTATTGAGCGCCAACGGGGACCTGACGCAGCATCGCCTGGAGAATGATCGGTTCCAGATGCCTCGGGTCTTCGGGCGGGTTCCCGCCCCACCCCGGTGATGCGTCTGGCGATACTGGGAGGACCGCGACCGACACAGTTGCCCGAGGATCGACGATGCCCTGGAACTCATCCTTAGGGTGAGTCCTCCCCAAGAGGAGGAGCGGAGGTTGAGGAAGGGACAGGACTTGACAAAGCTGATGCTCGCAGAGTAGAGATATTTGTAATCTACACTGCCACCTACGTTATGACGGTATTCCAAACACGCTTGCGGGTGTGGTCGACAGGCGCGGGCGGCCCTGAGACAACGCGGGCCGCCCGAGGTCGCATTGGGCATCGAACGCGGGGGCACGGCCCGGTCGGGTCCCCCAGAGGAGGAGTAAGCAATGCGCAGTATCCGCACGTCGATCGCTGTCCTGGGGGGGGAATCGCCCTGAGCGCCGGCGGGCGCGTCCGCCGCCTCGCCCTGAATGTGCTCGTCACCACGCTCCTCGTCTTGAGCGGCGCTAGCTTGGCTGCTGCCCAGACGACGTACTACGTCCGCGGCGACGGCGGTGCCGCCGCCCAGTGCACCGGTCTCGCCAACGCGCCCTACCCGGGCTCTGGCCTCGGGCAGCCGTGCGCCTGGAACCATCCGTTCCAGGCCCTTCCGCCAGGCGGCGCCGCCCGCATGCGCGGCGGCGACACGCTCATCATCGGCGCCGGCAGCTACGCCGTCGGCATCGGCGCGCCCGGCGCCGAGGGCTGCGACCCCGGCGACTCTCCCCACTGTCTGCTGCCCCGGGTGCCGTCAGGTCCGGACCTGAGTCGGCCCACGCGCCTCCTCGGCGCCGGCTGGGACGGCGGCTGTCCGAGCCCGCCCGAGCTGTGGGGCCGCGAGCGCCTCGCCTACGTGATCAACCTCGAAGGCTCGTCCAACGTGGAGCTGGCCTGCCTCGACATCACCGACCACTCCTCCTGCATTGAGGACCACAACCAGGAGCGCCTTCCGTGCGTGGGCTGCAACGTGGCTTGCAACAGGACCGTATCCCCCTACGGCGACTGGGCCGAGATAGGTCTCTATGCCGCCGACTCGGCCAACGTCCACCTGGCCGACCTCAACATCCACGGGCTTGCGGTCGATGGTGTCCTCGCCGGCCGGCTCAGCAATTGGACGGTCGAGCGGGTGCGCATCATCGGCAACGGTGCTGCCGGCTGGAACGGCGACCTCACCGGCGACGGCAGCAACACCTCCAACAGCGGTGACATCGTCTTTAGGAAGCTCGAGGTCGGCTGGAACGGCTGCTCCGAGACCTACCCGTCTCGGAGCATCGCGGTCAACACCTGCTGGGCGCAGATGGCGGGCGGCTACGGCGACGGCTTCGGCATCGGCTTCAGCCAGGGTCGCTGGGTGTTTGAGGACGCTGACTTCCACCACAACACCTCCGACGGCCTCGACCTCCTCTACCTCCAGGGGCAGTCGAGCGTCGAGCTCCGCCGCGTCCGCACCGAGGCCAACGCCGGCAACCAGCTCAAGATGGCGGGCTCGGCCCGAGTCGAGAACGCTGTGGTCGTCGGGAGCTGTGGGTACTTCCAGCGTGCCGGGTCACCGCTCATGGTCGAGGGCGATCACTGCCGCGCCGCCGGAAACGCCGTGGCCTTCGAGCTGAACCCGGGCAGCCAGGTGACGCTCATGAACAGCACGGTGACTGGCGAGGGCAATGTCCTCATCGAGGAGAGCTGCCACGGCCCATGGCCGGGCGCGCCTACTCCGCAACCGGATTGCCTCGGCACCGAGCGCGTGACCGTGCGCAACACGATCCTCCTGGGCCAACCCCAGTGGGGCGATCCGACGACGCCCGTCGTCTACCACTACTGGGAGCTGGCGCCGGGCGAGGTGCCCCCCACCCTGGTCCGGCCAGACCCGCTCGATGTCGCCTCGAACCTCGACTTCGGGGTTCGCGACGGCGAGTGCCCGGGCATCGGCGACATCTGCGGCCGGGATCCGCTGCTCGCCAACGCCACCCTCGCGTCCTTCGACGGCCGCCTCAAGCAGGGGAGCCCCGCGATCGACGCCGGTACTAACACGGGGTGCCCGGTCACCGACCAGCGCGGTGTGGTCCGCCCGCAGGGCGCGGCCTGCGACATCGGGGCGTATGAGTTTGGGCCTGCTGTCGCGGCAGTCGTGCTCAATGGGTCAGCGTTCCGCACGGGCCAGGCGATCGCCTATCAGGCCACACTCATTCCAGGCATCACACCGGCCCAGGTGGACATCTACCTTGGCGCCATCCTGCCCGATGGGGGTACGTTCCTGTCGCTCGTCCAGGTGTCTCCTGGGGTCATCTCCATCGCCCTCGGTCCCGCCCCCGTTCCCTTCTTGGCGAACGTGCCGCTCACGCAGACCGTTGTACCATTCTCGTATGCATTCACCGGCGGTGAGCCAGTCGGCACCTACTTTACCTATGCGGGCTTAACGATTGCCGGGAGCAATCCCTTCGAATCCGCGAATCAACTCAATCTCGGGATCCAACCTTTCGAGCGTACCCCATAGATACGGTATGAGGGTCACGTAAATGCTTGATCGTTCACTTGCCATGTCAGGTGCAGATGATACCCCCCGTAATCTGCACGTCGTCGCCCTCTCCTCAAGACGCTATCCCCTCCTCTCAACCGATAGCGCTTTCTCCTGGCATCCCGATAGCACAGCCCATCTAACGGTAAGGCGGCTCTCCCCGTACTCTACCTCCAAGTCGCCATACCGAATGACGGGTGGAGCCGGGATCTCATGGGCGTGTTGCTCGTGAGAACTGAAGAGATCGGAGCGGACATTGCTACAATGTCGCGGCTATTTCACGAAGGCTGCCTACAACCCATTTTCCACAGATCAATCTGGATCGCCAAAATAGTATTCAGCAATCAGCGCTCAGCCGTCAGCTTCAGATAAACCCCCCTGACCCCCCTTTCGCAAAGGGGGAAAAAGGAGAATGGCTGCCAAAAGGGGGGATGCTAAAAGGCCAGGGAACCCACAGAAAACTCGGAAGAGCCCATTTGAGACTTGACCGCTATGCCGGCCAGCCGTATACTTGTCTTGCTTGTATTACACATGAGGAGGTAAACCATGCCGGTGTCTATCTCACTACGACTGCCTGAAGCCACGGCGAAGGCGCTCGACGAGCTGGCAAGCGCCACTGAGCGGTCAAGGACCTATCTGATTCGGAAGGCGCTGGAAGCCTATATGGCGGAGTACGCTGACTACCAGGTAGCGTTGGACCGATTGCGGGACAAGGACGATCCTGTCATCTCCTCGACTGAGCTACGGAAGCGCCTTGGCCGCAAGCATTGAGTACAAGGCCTCCGTCGCGCGGGATCTGCGGAAGCTCGGTCACGCTGCAGCGGTGCGGGTTCTGCTGAAAGTCGAGCGGATGCTGGCCTCAGAGGGGCACCAGGGGGAAGCTCTCTCCGGAGCATTCGCAGGATTGTACAAACTTCGCGTAGGGGACTATCGCGTCATCTACGCTAGAACGGAGGAAGGATTCCTCGTGCTCCGGATTGGTCACCGCGAAGACGTGTACAAAAAAGGGCGACCTGAGGTCAACTAACGATGCACGCGCCGGATCGTAAACGGCTTCGCCGGATTTTCCGCTGGGGGCTGGCCGTTGGGTCCGTGGTGGTCGTCGTCGCTCTCCTCGGCACCTTCGACGGCCCGGAACTCAAAGCGCTTGATGCCCGCTTCCTCCTCAGGGGTCCCCAACAGCCCGCCTCCCCCATCGTCATTGTGGCGATCGACGACAACTCCTTCCAGGAGCTGTATGAGCGAGGGGCTCAGTGGCCCTGGCCCCGGTCGTGGCACGCGGAATTGATTGATCGGCTCAGCAGGGGGCGTCCGCGCCTCATCGGTTTCGACATCCTCTTTACCGAGCCGAGCCGGTTCGGCCCCCAGGACGATCGGGCGTTCGCAGACGCCATCCGACGGGCCGGAAACGTGGTTCTGGCGGCCCACCTTAGTTGGGGGCAGATCGCCGCGGAGGGGACGGAAGGCGGATCCGTCGTGGGCGCCAAGGAGAGTTTGGACCTCCCCCTTCCCCTCTTGAGAGACCAGGCGGCGGGATACGGCTTTGTGAATATGTCGCCTGATACTGATGCCTTCATCCGGCGGGCCCAGATCACCCGCAGCCACCAGGGAAGGCCGGAGCCAAGCTTCGTCACACGCCTCTTCGAGCTGGCCTCTGGCGTTCAGGGGAAGGCCCAGACGGACGAACCCGTCCTGATCAATTTCCGCGGGCCTGTCGGCACCTTTCCCACCATCCCGTACTATCAGGTCCTGCTGGGGGAGGTGGGGCCGGAGACGTTCGCGGGAAAGATTATATTGGTCGGATCGGCAGCCCCCAGCTTGCAGGACCTCTTCCCGACCCCCTTTGCCGCCCAGCAGAGGATGTTGGGGGTGGAGATCCAGGCGAACCTTCTCGAAACCCTCCTTCAGAAGATCGCGCTAATCCACCCACCGTTGCTCTTCCATCTCTTCGTGGTGATGGTCTGGGCCCTGGTCGCCGCGTGCATCGGCTTTCTTTTCCGACCCCTGAAGGGGTTCGGCCTCGTGGCCGGCTTGAGCCTGGTGTACGGCCTCGCCGCCGTGGCGGCGTTCGTCTGGTTCCGGGTGTGGCTCGACATCGTTGCGCCGTCCACGGCCCTCTTCACCACCTATGGCGCCGTCGTCCTCCGCAACTACATCCAGGAGGAAGGGGAGAAGCGGCGGCTCTCCCGCTACTTCTCGCCGGCCGTCCTGGATGAGATCGTGCGCCACCCGGAAAAGATGAGTTTAGGTAGCGCCAGAAGGCGGGCGACGATCCTCTTCTCCGACATCCGCGGGTTTACGTCCATCTCGGAACAGCTCCCGCCGGAGGAGGTGGTGGAGCTTCTGCGGGAATATCTCACCGCCATGACCGAGATCGTCTTCAAGCACGGCGGCGTAGTGGACAAATTCATCGGCGACGCGATCATGGCGTTATACGGGGTGCCGCTTTCGTACGAAGATCATGCCGCCCGTGCGGTCAGAACCGCGTTGGAGATGCAAGCCCAAACGGCGGCCCTGGCGACCCGATGGGCCGACAGGTGCGGGGCGCCGCTCCGAATCGGGGTGGGGATCCATACTGGGGAGGTTGTCGTCGGAACCATGGGCTCGGCCCAGCGGCTGGAGTATACCGCCATCGGGGACACGGTGAATCTGACCTCTCGGCTGGAGGGGATGACAAAGGACCTGAACGCCTCGATTGTGATCAGTCAGGATACCAAGACGGAGATCGAGGGACTCTTTGATGTCCGGCGACTAGGCCAGGTCAAGGTGAGAGGTCGGGAGACGCCGGTGGAGGTCTATACCGTGGTGACTGAGGCGAACGCGGATTAAAACCGCCAGGCGAGGCTGACAGAGACGACCTGTCGATCGTAATTGAACGCGTCGAGTCTCGAATTGTTATCGTCGAGCAGAAAATCAACCAACACCACCATGTTGTAGGGAAGGTCTTTCGCAACGCTGACCAGGTGGCGCGGTTCAAAGTCGCGGCGGCGGACGGTATTCGGCCGATCCACCGGGAGTAGGCTGTTCGGATGCCAATAGAACCGCCAATGGAGATCGAAGTCGTACCGCAAGCGGACCCCCCACTCTGAAATAGTATACTGGGCGCCCACCAGCGCGCGGTGACCCTGATAGCTCCAGTTTCTCCCCTCCGCATCATCCACGTCGAACTGATATCCCAGCCTGATAAAATGCCGATCCTCCGCAAATCGAATGGTGTGGGTGAAGCCGGCCATATAATTCCTCGCATCCCGCACCTCTTCCGGGGGAATGCCTTGATCGTCAAAGTCTTTATGCTGAAAGCGGACGAAGAGCGAGGTCAGATGCGAGAAATTTTCGGCCAACGAGAAGAACGGTTGGGCGCTCACCACGTTGACAAACTTATGTGTCGGATTGTCCAGGGAGACAAAGGCATCAGCAACCTCGATCCCCGCAAAAAAAGGCATCCGGTTCACGGTATTCCTGTAGGTCCCCCCGATCGATCCGGTATGGCTCTGGATGTTAAAGTTCGACAGGTGGTTGTTCCAGGTCTGCGAGAACGTGTACGAGGCCGTGGCCTCCCAATCAGCGGTCTGCAGCCACGTGTAGGCAAGACGGAGGCTTCCGAGCTCTCCATCGCTTCGATGCTTCCGCGCACGCAGGTCCTGGGCTACGATGTCGGCGCTGGCACTGGGAACAACCGCGACGTTATCATCATAGAAATACCCGAGCCGCAGTTCGCCTTCGAACCGCCGCGCCCCCTTGTAAGTCGGCTCAAGCAATTCTCGGAACCGTTGGGCGGACGTCACCAGCGGGGAGAGCGGCTGAATACGGATGATCTCTTCGACCTCAGCTCTGGCCTCTGCGAGCGATCCTGATGCGCTCATGGCCAGGCCAATGTAGAACCGGGCGAGCTGGTTAAAGGTCGCATCACTGGGAACGTTCGCACGAAGGAATCCGAGCGCTTCTTGGTAATGCTGCTGTCGGTACTCGATCACCCCGAGATAATACCCCAGGTTCGGATATTGGGGTTGCGCGCGCAACACCTCCCTGAACAAGGGGTCTGCCTTCTCATATTGTTGCTGATTAAAAAGGAAGACGCCGAGCTGGAAGGCCACATCAACATCGGTGGGATCAAGCGCGCGAGCCTTCTCCAACGCATCCTGGGCATCATCCGATCGATCCAAGGCGATGGACACGAGACCCTGGTAGTACAGCGCCTCGACATTGTCCGGATCGAGGCGAAGGGCTTCCCACAACTCCTCCAACGCGTCGGCGTACCGTCGCTCCTCATAGGCAATGATGGCTCGATCGGTATAGACGATCGCCTCGGCCGGCTCTTCCGCCCATGCGTCGGAAACCATCCGACTCAGGAGGATAGCGAACAGCACGAACACTGTACCCCAACGTCTCAAACATCTCCTTCGCATGCGAATCCCGCTTTATCTCGGCGGCGGCGGTGGCGGTGATGGCGGTGGAGGAGGAGGATTGGCTACCACCTGCGGTATCTGTCTGGCGGAGGGGAAAGTCGTCTGCGTCACACCCCCCACCGACGACGACGTTCCAGACGACGACGTTCCAGACATGGACGGCGTGGGGAGAGCTGGGGGACGCGTGGTCGTCCGCGCCATTTCGGTGACGGTTTCGACCTGGGTCTGGGTATTCTCCACCTTATGGGAGGGCCCGGCGTTGAGCCCTGCCTGCGCCTTGCCGACCTCGGCCGGGGTCATCTCCTTGACAGGTCCACCCTGGATACCGGTTGCCTGGGTACCGGTCGTGGTCACCATTTTATTGAACGTCAGGGCGAATGGTGTCTGGCCCAGAGGGGTGATAAGCGCTTCTCCGGAGATCATAGAGAAGATCGTGTGGGCGAGTTCTGGGATGTATTGGGCAATGATCGTTGATCCACGGACCGCAGCCACGGCGTTCGGGGTCTGGATCAAGACCTCGCTCCCCGGACTCAAGAGACGGCGTGAGATGCTCACGCGGATCTTGCCTGTGGAAAGGTTGAAGATGGAGCGGGTCGCGCCGGTGGGGAGGGTTTCTTCCCGGAGCTCAAAGCGAGTGAGTTCGCGGACGGTAACGGTAAACTTTCCCCCAAGAAGGGTCCGGACAACCGAGTCCTTTTGGGTATCCACGATGTCGTGGAGGAACAGATCGTCCTTGAAATGGAGCGCGGTCGGCGTTGGGAGGCGAGAAGCCGTCAATTGAGCTGTGCCGCGGATGGCGGTCACCACTCCAACCGGCGACTCCTGGGCCGACGCTAGAAGGGGCGAGAAGAGGAAGAGCGTCAGAGTGAAGAAAAGGACTCCGATGAGACGATGCCGCCATTGCTTCCGCATGGCCTTCTTCCTTTCGCAGTCCGAGGGAAAACGTAAGTCAGGCCAAGGATATCCGATGACAAACGGTATGGCTCATCGCGCAAGTCCATGGGCCACAGCCTGATCGCTTGGCTCCAGAGGAGCTTTCGAAGGAATCCGAGTTGCGGCTTTTTCCTCCCAGGCCGCATAGTCCTCAGTAAAATATTTCAGCCGAACTTTTTTGAATTCCCGCGTCGTCCACAGCATTGCGTAATCGCTAATTCCAGCCTCCAGGCTGATCGCCGCCACCGTTTCTTCACACGCTTCTCGGCTCTTCTGATGGACCATCGTAAAGAGCGTAAAGGGCCACTCCGGGTAGGCGGGGCGCTGATAGCAGTGGCTCACCGCGCGAAATTGCGCCATTTGAAGTCCTACAGCCTCTACCTTTTCTTCGGGTACAGGCCACGCCACCATCACATTCCCGGCGTAACCGGCCTTGCGATGGTTCAAAATCGCGGCAAAGCGACGCATGATGTTCCGCTGCAGTAACTCCTGGGCACCGGCTAACACCGCCTCAACGTCCAGTTCGCACTGCCGGGCGACCTCGCGAAACGGCTCCTCAACGAGCGCCAGATCATGTTGCAAAACCCGCACGATCTGACGCTCCGTAGGACTTAAGCCATTCCCAACAGCCCCGTTACCCGTGAAGAAATTACCCGTTTCCTTACGTACGCCCGCTGCTTCAGCGTCCATATCCAGGCGCACCCCAATCTTGAAGACTCTGAGCGCCGGAAAGAGCCGTGCCGCATTGGCACCTGCATCTCGCGCCAAAACGGCCATACTGGTCTCAAGCCCGAGTTGGCTCTCGGGAGCGACAGCAAGGGTAAACCACATATTGTACGGGCAATACGCAGCAGGCCTGTAGTCGTTAGAAAATGCGAACGAACGCAGATAATTGTGGCTTACACCCGGATGAGCGTTAACCAGGACAGCCGCTTCGTCAACACGCTCCTCACGCAGCCTGAAGCCGACCAGCGATGACCGATAGCCAAGGCGCGATGTATCGAAGATAGCGCCGATGTTCCGAATAATGCTGTCGGCTTTGAGCCTGGCAATGCGCTCAAGCACATCACCCTCGGTCAGTCCCAGGCCTTCACCTAGAGCGCGGTACGGGCGCTCCACAAGTGGGATACCGGCCTGCACCGCATCCAGCAGTTTACCGTCAATCGCGTCTATCCCAATCACCAAGATCCCTCCATTCTATAACTCTGAACTTCTGCGGCCGAGCGGCGATTAGCGCAGGGATTATTCTCGACTTTCTTCGGATCCCTTCACTCTGGTCTCTTCTCTTCCTGAGACGAAACGGGCGAGAATGCTTTTACCGATAGGTCTTGGCCAACGTGACACTGCAAGCAAAAATGATTGCGCGTCGGATGCGGGACGATCGGAGCCCCGGCGATCCCGAATTCGTGACAAGCCAGGCACACGCCTTTCCTCGCTTCCGCATCGTGGGGGATTAAGGGCGGAGCGCCTTCATAGGCACGAGGCAGTCTCTTACTGCCTTGTTGGGCAGCAACCTGTCCAACAAGCGTACTGACGCTCAGAGCGGCCAACAAGCCCAGAAAGAAAATCCGGAGGCAGAATCTCGTAAGCGGCTTCATCATGATCCCTCACGCCTTCTCGATCCGAACCGCACACTTCTTAAAGTCCGGCTGCTTGGAAATAGGATCGTAGGCATCAAGCGTCACCAGATTGATTAAAACATTTTCGTCAAAGAAAGGAACAAAGATCACTCCTTTCGGGACCGTGTTTCTTCCATCCAGTTGGGCCTTTGTGACGATCTCACCGCGGCGCGATTGGACACGGACTGAGTCGCCGGCCTTGATTCCCAAGGCGCCCGCGTCCTCGGGGTTGATCCACACGGGGGCAAAGGGGACGGCACGATGAAGCTCAAGGACTCTCCTCGTAATGGTCCCTGTATGCCAGTGTTCAAGAACGCGACCTGTCGTGAGCCACAAAGGATATTGCTTATCGGGCTGCTCGGCGGGTGGCTCATAGGGGCGCTCCCAGATTACGGCGCGGCCATCAGGCTGACCGTAAAAACGAACACCCTCGCCCTTCTTGACATACGAGTCGAACCCCTCCCTGTAGCGCCACCTGGTTTCTTTTCCTTCGACAACCGGCCAGCGCAGTCCGCCCCGGACCTTCGCATACACGTCATAGGGCGCGAGATCTTTTCCCGACCCCTGGCCAAACTTTCGATACTCCTCGAAGAGCGCCTTTTGCAGGGGCTCCTCCCCATAGGCAAACAGGTGTCCCAAATCAAGACGCTTGGCCAATTCAATAATCTGCCAGAGATCGTCCTTCGCTTCACCAGGCGCGTCTACCATCTTGAACCAGTGCTGCGTGCGCCGCTCGGTGTTACCAACCATCCCCTCCTTCTCAACCCACATGGCCGACGGAAGGATGAGATCGGCGTGCCGAGCGGTTTCGCTGGGATACACCTCGGAGACAACGATAAACCGCTCGCCTCCCTTTCGCGCACCCTTGCGATAGCGGCCCACATGGGGCAAGGTCTGAAAAGGGTTGGTGGTGTTGATCCATATGACCTTGATATCCCCGCGATCCAGCGCGCGAAACATCTCCATGGTGTGGTAACCGGGCCTAGATGAAATCTTCTCAACTGGGACGTTCCAGATGTGCGCTGTTTTTTTGCGATGCTCTGGGTTCGCAATCAACATGCCGCCAGGAAGAGCGTGGGACAGTACTCCTACCTCCCGCGAAGTCCCGCACGCTGAAGGCTGCCCGGTCAGCGATAAGGGACCGTTGCCAGGCTCGGCAATTTTTCCGGTCAGAAGGTGGAGGTTATAGACAAGATTATTGATCCAGGTCCCGCGCACGTGCTGGTTGAAGCCCATCGTCCAACAGGACACGGCCTTACGCTTGGGATCGCCCAATAACCGGGCAATCTGACGGATCGTGTCAGCCGGGACGCCGGAGAGTTTTTCCGCATATTCCGGTGTATAGGTTTCCAGGAATTTCTTATACTCCTCGAAACTGATCGGTTGCGCCTTGTCAGCAAAAGGTTTGTACGTCTTCCAACTGGTTTCCGAAGCCCCGCCATACTCAAAGTTATCCCCTACGCCATAGCCGATTCCTGTCAGCCCCTTCTTGAAGGTGACATGCTGCTGAATAAATGCCTCATTTGCAAGTCCCTCTTTCACGATGATATGGGCCATGGCATTCGCGATAGCAAGATCCGAGTGAGGCTTGAAAATAGCGACGATATCCGCAGGTTCATCGGTGCTGCGGTTCAGATAGGTTTGCAGGCTGATGATCTTGACGTTGGAATCCTGGTGCTTTCGCTCAACCATCCGCGAATAGAGGATCGGATGCATCTCGGCGAAGTTTGAGCCCCAGACAAAAAAGGTATCGGTCAACTCAAAATCGTCGTAACACCCCATCGGCTCATCCATGCCGAAGGTCGAGTAGAAACCGGCCACGGCCGAGGCCATACAGAGACGTGCATTGCTCTCGACGTTGTTGGAGCCTATCCCAGCCTTCATCAATTTATTGATGGCGTAACCTTCAAAGATGGTTGTTTGACCCGAGAAGTACACCGCTACCGACTCCGGACCATGTTGTTGGATAGTCTCTTTGAACTTAGAGGCCATGATATCCAACGCCTGATTCCAAGAGATCTTGACAAACTTGTTACCTTGGCGAAGCAGCGGTGCACTATAGCGGTCAGGGCCATAGAGAATTTTGGGTAAACTATAGCCTTTGATACAGAGAAGGCCTCGATTGACGGGAGCCTCCGGATCTCCCTTGACAGCTACCACCTTGCCTTCCCGAAGCCCTACCAGCACGCCGCATCCGACGCCGCAGAAGCGACAGGGGCTCTTCTTCCAGGCCTCTACTGCCGTCTCAGCAGCCTCCGCGAGACCCTCAGGGGTAGGGAGTAATGCATCAGGCGAGGAAATGATTGCCGCGCTTGCTCCCACCAAGGTCTTTAACAGTTCTCTACGAGAAAGTTTCATAATCGGCACCTCACCGTCACCGTATCCTCTCACATTCCGAACTTATGCGCCCGGCTGGTAAAAAAGATCCCGGAAGGATGAGCCGCCGGAAACTCCTTCAGTACCTTAAACGTCGTCGTATCATATACAACCACTTTGCCGCCATCCATCAAAGAGACGTAAGCAGCCTCTCCCTTCGGTGTGAACTGCGGGTGCGTGGCGCCGGGCCCGGGATTGAGCGTCTTGACAACCTTCATGCTCTCGACGTCAATGACATCGATCAGGTCTCCGTTTTTGCCGACAATGTCTACCCAGACCTGACGTCCGTCAGGTCGGACGACGGGATAGAGCGCGGTACCGCTGATCGGGATGGGCGTCAGCGGTGTCCAGTCGAGCGCCGAATACACCAGGACGGCCTCGCGTTTGATTGCGGGAAGAAAGGCCAGCCGTCCAGCAAGCGCCCAGCCTTTGAGATGCGGAATTTTCCACAGTGGGACCTCTGGACCTTTGCCCTGCTCGGCCGGGATCGGAACGACCCGCTCGAGTTTCCATGTGTCAAGGAGCCCCATCCAGTCAGAGTCCAACAAGCCCACAATGTAGTAGCGCCCATCAGGACTAATCAGGGCATCGTAGGGTGTCTTCCCGACATTCGCAAACTTTCGGATGACCGGAAAATCCTTTTTCCCTGCATCCACGACCCATACGCTGTTGCCATCCATCAAGGAAAACACAAGGAGATTGCCCGGAGCGTCAACCAGCCCCACTACTCTGGACGGAAGCTCTTTTCCACCCGCGTCTGTATACACCGCCGGAATCGTCTTGACCAACTCCAGCGTCTCAGCATCCAGAATACGCACCTCGCCGGGGACGTAATTACTGAGAGCCACGTACTTGCCATCCTGACTGATGACACCGCCGACGGATACCCCTCCCGCATTGACCTGCTTGACAAGTTTAAGCGTCAAGAGGTCGATCTTCGATACCTGGGCCTGGCGACCAATGACGTAGGCATAACGCGCGTCTGGCGAAAACTTTACGGTAGCATGGGTCAGGTTGCCGAGTCCGGAAATCCGCCCCAAAAGCTCCTGGCGGAAGGAGTCGATGATCAGAACACTGCCGGCCTCTCGTTCAACGACAACCACCAACGATGCCGTACCCCAACGCGGGTCACCGGCGCTCGACTGGATGGGAAGGCCGAGCGCAAAGAGAAAGAGAATGAGAAAAGTCTTAGCAACGTACTGGAAAAAGCGTGCCGACACGATTATTTTCCTTTCCATCCGATAAGATCCCTAACTCCTCATCGCTCAGGTAGCATCCAGGGTCTGAGGCCCACAAGTCCCCGGTCGTCGCCTCCGCTCGTACTCTCGAATTGCCGCCGCACAGCTCAAGATACGGGCAGCGAGCGCAGCGACCTTTGAGGGATTGACGACGATCCTTCAATGCACGCATGACTGGATCGGCCGTATCTTCCCAGATTGCCCCAAAACTCCTCTCACGGACATTGCCGAAGGAGTAATGGCTCCAAAAAGGATCGGCATGGACGTTCCCGAGGCTATCGATGTTTCCCAACGAGGTGCCGGAACTATTCCCCCCTTGACGTTGAAGAAGGCGAAAAACCGATTGCGCCCGCGCAGGGTCGGAGCGTCGCATCTTCAAATAGAGATAGACGCCATCGGCATCGTTATTGCCGGTGGTCACTTCGATCTTTACGCCACGGCGGTGAAAATCCTCAGCCCTTTGCATGAGATAATCGAGCGCGCCTTGCTGTTCCTCAGGCAAAAGATCGTCATGGATAAGTCCCGCTCCCCGTCCCGCATAGACCAGATGCGAGAAGTAGAGGCGATCCAGGTTCTCCTGCTCTGCCATGTCAAAGATCGCCGGCAGGTCAGGGAGTATCCGGCGGCAAAGAGCGGTCCGAATACCGACTTTCATCCCTTCATCGCGGGAGTGGCGCAGTCCTTGTAGCGCCAGCGCGAACGATCCCTGCATTCCGCGAAAGCGATCATGCACCTGCCCGATTCCATCCAGGCTCACGCCGACGTAGGTGATACCGGAACGCCGCAGCCTCTTCGCCGCCGCGGCGTCTATCAACGTCCCGTTCGTTGACAGCGCGCAACGCACCCCAAGATCTTGGGCGTAATCCGCGAGTGTGTAGAGATCCTCCCGATATAAAGGATCCCCACCGGAAAGGATGAGTACCGGAATCCTGTAGTGGGCCAGGTCAGCAATCAGCCGTTTCCCTTCGTCGGTCGTTAACTCATCGGCGTAGGCGCGGTCCTGTGATTGGCTGTAGCAGTGCAGGCAATGGAGGTTGCAACGTCGGGTAAGGTTCCAGATGACTATCGGCTTTTGGGCAGAGGGCGGCAAAGACAACCCGTCTTTCGGCCTCGGAAGCATTTCAGGGCCCTGAACCGGCCCACACGACAGTTCCGTAATCCTCAGCATTGCCGATAATCCAATCCTTAGTCTGCAATATTGACGAATCTAGGAACCATCATACCACGCAATAGACTTCGGGGCGAGCCCAGAAGGACTCGCCCCGAAGGTGTGATTCTTCAAACATAACCCCAGTTAATAGATGTCGCGCACTGTGTTATAGACGTTAAACTTGCCCGTCGGCGTGATGATGCGCGGATCGTCGATCCTAGCTACTTCTTGAAGTGTCTTATCATTATAGACGACGATCTCGCTCTTACCGTCTTTCTTCCCCCACACGCTTATCCATACCTCGTCCCCGGCCTTGTTGAACTCGAAATGGACCGCGCGCCCTTTGTCCGAAACCTTCCAGCACTTCGGATCTTTGTCCATGTTCGCTTTCTCGAAGACGCAGACTTGCTTTTGAATGGCCGGATCACCGTTCAGGGCGTGGTCTACCCAGACATTTTTGCTCTTCGGATGCGTCTTGATAAACAGGCCGCCGCCTCCCAGGGTCTTGAGCTCCCTCACCTTTTTCCAGGCATACTCCTTGTGCTTGGCCGGATCGGTTCCGTAGACGGTAACCTTGCCTTCGCCGAGATGCGGAGTGCCATTCACCGGACCGAATTTCGGATCGATCCAGTTGGCGCCGCGTCCCGGATGAGGCTTGATTCCCGATTCGAAGATCGCCTCCAGCTTGCCTTTCTCGACGTCGATCACGACCACCTTGTTCGCCATGTTAGCCGCCACCATGAAGTAGCGTTTGGTGCTGTCCCAGCCGCCGTCGTGCAGAAACTTCTCGCCTTGGATCTGGGTCATCTTGAGGTTCTTGAGATCCGAGTAATCGACAAGCCAGATCAGCCCGGTCTCCTTAATGTTAATGACCCACTCGGGCTTGAAGTGCGACGCCACGATCGAGGCGACCCGGGGCTCGGGGTGATACTCCATGGTATCGTAGGTCATGCTCCGGCTGCTGATGACCTTCATCGGTTCCAGCGTGGCGCCGTCCAACACAATGATCTGCGGCGGCCAATAGCAACCAATAACAGCAAGCTTATCCGTGAAGTCGCCCAGCTTGCCTTTATACTTACTCGTGTCAATAGAGCGCGCATCACTGCATGGCTTCACCTCGGCGACCTTATCCGGAACCTTCATCCACAGGTCGATCATCGTCGCCCGGCCATCGCGGCCGATGGTGTACATGTAGCGTCCTGAAAAGGAACTGCGCGAGATATGGACCGCAAAGCCGGTCTTGACAGTGTTGACGATCTCCTTGGTGTCGCCGTCGATGATCGCCACCTGGCCGGCATCGCGGAGGGTCACGGCAAAAAAGTTCTGCCAGTCACGGTTATGCTCAGGCTTTGTGGGTCGCTTGTCCGGCGGCACGATCAGGCTCCAACTTTTCTTCATATCCGCCATGGAGAGCTCGGGTGGCACGGGCGGGTCGTGCTGGATGTAGCGAGCCATCAGGTCGACTTCACTGTCCGAGAGAATGCCTTGCCGACCCCAGTCCGGCATACCACCGCCTGTGCCGTTTGCGATGAACGCCTTCAGAACCGGCGTTGTTAACGCACGAGTTTTCGACGGCAGAAGCTGCGGGCCCGTTGCGCCTTTTCTCAAGACTCCGTGACAGCCCGCGCACCGATCGAAATAAATACGCTTGGCCGATTCAAGCTCACCCGGCGCCAACGGTGGAGCCGGCGGAAGCTCTGGCGCCGCAGGCGCCTGCTGGGCCAGCGCTGGAGCGACCCATAGCAACAGGGCTAACAACGCCAACATTGCCTTCCTCGCCATGCCACTTCTCCTTTCGTTAGGTAGTGTCCCCAGGACTTTCATGGTTAGCGCGCTGACAGACCCCACTCATGACCTCACGTTGACTGGATGCTGTTTATACTGCTCAACTGTATGTTTCTATGACTCGTGAGGCTATTTGGAACAGTCTCAAGCCGCATCGGGCGTGACTATCTCACTGCCAGCGTCTGCCTGTCAAGAGTTTTCTTGAGCCGTACCGGGCAACATATTTCGGTTGAAAGCGTCTGGACTGCAATGGTAGGGTAGGGATGGAGTTATGCGCCGTTTTTCAGCATACAACACCGGGAGGAGCCCGAGGACGGGAACGGGCGAGTCATGGAGACATGAGATGTTTGAGACCATTGAATGGACGTCGGCAGGCGCGGTCCGGCTTCTGGATCAGCGCCGATTGCCGACGGAGGAAGTGTATGTCGAATGCCGCGATGCGGCGGCTGTAGCGCAGGCAATCCGATCGATGCAGATTCGCGGAGCCCCGGCAATCGGTGTGGCCGGCGCGATGGGCCTGGCGTTAGCGGCACAGTCGATCGGGGCCAGCAGTTTCGAGGAGTTCTACGCGGAGTTGTCGCGCCAGGGCGAGCTCCTACGCCGGACCCGTCCCACGGCTGTGAACCTGGCATGGGGAATCGAGCGGATGCAGCGATGCGCGGAACAACAGAAATTCCTGCCGATCCCCGAACTCGTCCGGACCCTCATCCGGGAGGCGCAACAGATCCGGGAGGAAGACATCCGGGACAACCAGGCGATCGGCGCGCATGGTCGTGGGCTTATCCCCGATGGGGCCGCCGTCCTGACTCACTGTAACGCCGGCGCCTTGGCCACCGCCGGCTATGGGACCGCCCTGGGGGTCATCCGCGCGGCGCACGCGGCCGGGACCAGACTATCGGTGTGGGCCGGCGAGACACGACCGTTTCTACAAGGCGCCAGACTGACTGCCTGGGAATTGCAGCAGGACGGCATCCCGGTTACGCTCATCACCGACAATATGGCCGGGCACCTGATGCAGCGGGGCGAGATCAATCTCATCATCGTCGGAGCCGACCGGATCGCTCGTAACGGCGATGTGGCGAATAAGATCGGAACCTACACCCTGGCCGTTCTGGCACAAGCGCACGGGCTCCCGTTCTATGTCGCAGCCCCCCTGTCCACCCTGGATCTGTCGCTTCGTGATGGAGAGGCAATCCCAATCGAGGAGCGTGATCCCGAGGAGGTAACCAGTTGGGCGGGTGTCCGGACCGCGCCGGTGGGTGTGAGAGCGAGAAATCCCGTCTTTGACGTGACACCACACCGCTACATTACCGCCCTGATTACCGAGCGGGGGGTAGTCCGGCCGCCCTACGACACAAGCCTGGCCGCGCTGGTCGAGGCCCAGTGAGACTCGCCTGGGCCCGCGTCACAATGGTAGGGGTCTGATGGGGATGCTGTATCGTGCGCAGTACGGCAAAGAATAGGGATAGGGGATGACGCTACAGGGCAAACAGCTCGTACTCGGCGTGACCGGGAGCATCGCCGCCTATAAGGCCGTGGAACTGCTGCGAGCGCTCACCACGGCAGGGGCCGGTGTCCGCGTCGTCATGACCGCCGCAGCGCAACGCTTTGTGAGCCCCCTGACGTTCGCCACCCTCTCACGACAGGACGTGCTGACTGACGACGGAGCCCGGGAGACTGAGGCGATCATGCCGCACCTCGCCGCAGCGCAGGAGGCCGACCTGCTCCTGGTAGCCCCCGCCACGGCCCACACCATCGCCAAGTTCGCCCAAGGGCTCGCCGACGATCTGCTGAGCACCCTCTTCCTGGCGACGACACAGCCGGTCGTGCTCGCACCCGCTATGGACGCGGCTATGGCCCGTCACCCCGCCGTTCAAGAGAATCTGGCGCGACTCCAGCGCTGGGGGGTGCACCTGGTGGGGCCGGCGACCGGGGCGCTCGCCTCAGGGCAGTGGGGTCCCGGTCGGCTAGCCGACCTCGATGAGATCCTGCAGGCCGTAACTGAATTGCTCAGCCCGAGCCAGGACCTGCGCGACGAGGTGGTCCTGATCACCGCCGGCCCGACGCGCGAGCCGCTCGATCCGGTCCGCTACCTGACCACCCGGTCCTCCGGCAAGATGGGCTATGCGCTGGCGGAGGAGGCGGTAGCGCGCGGCGCGCGGACCATCCTGGTTAGTGGCCCGACCGCCTTGCACCCGCCGCACGGGGTCGAGTGCCTCCAGGTTGAAACCGCCTTACAGATGCGTGAGGCCGTGTTCAGCCGCCTGGCGGAGGCCACGGTAGTCATTAAGGCCGCCGCAGTCAGCGACTATCGGATCGCGCAGCCGGCGGACGCCAAGCTGCCGAAACGGGATACGCCTCTGACGCTGGAGCTGGTGCCGAACCCGGATATCCTCAAAGAGGTCGGCGCGAAAAAGGGCACGCGGATTGTCGTCGGCTTCGCGGCCGAGACCGGCGAACTCGTGCAACGGGCTTCCCGCAAGCTCACCACGAAGCAGCTCGACCTGCTCGTGGCGAACGACGTGAGCCAGGAAGGAGCCGGGTTCGCGTGCAACACCAATCTGGTAATCATCCTTGATCCGGCAGGGGGAGTCGAAGAACTTCCTCTGCTTCCCAAACGGCAGGTGGCGCGTCGCATCCTCGACCGCGTGGTGGGTCTCCGGAAAAAGATAGGGTATAGGAGTTAGGGTATAATGGGACATGCGATATGACTGATATGCTCGGTTCCGACATCGATAGCCTCCGGAAGCTGATTGACCAGACGCGCGCCCACCTGCGTCGGCAGCAGCTTCTAGGGGTGGAGCGCCTGTATGTTGCGTGGCCTGAGCGTCTGGAGGTGCAGCCCACATCCTCCTTACCCCTTGCCCAGGTCCGGCAGGCACTGGGGGAGTGTACCCGGTGTAAGTTGCACAAGGGTCGGCAGCATATCGTCTTTGGAGTCGGTAATCCGCAGGCATGGCTGGTCTTCGTTGGGGAGGCGCCAGGGGCGGATGAAGATCAACGGGGCGAGCCGTTCGTTGGGCGCGCGGGACAACTGCTCACCCGGATCATTGAGGCGATGAAGCTCACCCGTGAGCAGGTCTATATCTGTAACATCATCAAGTGCCGGCCTCCAGGCAATCGCAATCCGGAATCAGACGAGATCACCGCGTGCGAGCCGTTCTTGGTCGCGCAGCTTCAGGCCATCCAGCCGAAATTGATCTGCGCGCTGGGCACCTTTGCGGCTCAGACGCTCCTGCGCACCAAGGAGCCGATCTCGAAATTACGCGGGCGATTTCATGACTATCACGGAATTCCGGTTCTGCCTACCTTCCATCCTGCGTATCTGCTGCGCAACCCGCACGAGAAGAAGACGGTGTGGGCGGACATGCAGCTCCTTCAGCGGCAGTATGAAATCCTCACCAATGCACCCCCCCTTGCCTCGATTCCAGAATCCTCTTGACGGGCAGATTGACATAACACAGTTTAGCATAAGATACTTATTGTGGCGGAAGTTCACTAACGGAAAGGCATAAATCTCATCCGTATCACTTTTTACACATCTGAGCAGAAATAGTGACATCTCAGTAGGCGTAGTTGCCTTACGTCAACCATGATAGACATGGTGTAACTGATTAAATATGCGAGTCTTGCAGGATTTCTCCGTCGATCGCGTGCCGATGGCCTGCGAATTGCGAGTCGTCCAATGCAGTAGCCTAAGGCGCTTATTGTCGGAGACGACTATCCATGCCGCCACCAACCAGGAGCTGATCAATTCCGGAAGAAGCACTTAACCGCGCTAATACGCAGGAGGCAAACACATGGCGGAGATGAATGAGCAGCGTGGAATGGGATGGTTGCCGGATTACCCCGACTTTCGGGATCACACGGTCGAACTGGATGAGCTATCTCCACGACTCAAGGCGCTCGGCCAGCGCGACTCGGTCAAGGTAATGCTAAAAAAGGTGGGGGCTGCCGCCTCCCCCAAGGCGCTGCCGGCCTCTGTCGATCTGAGGGCGTGGTGCTCCCCTATCGAGGATCAGGGTGCCTTGGGCTCCTGCACCGCCAATGCCGGGGTAGGCGTGGTGGAGTACTTTGAGCGCCGGGCCTTCGGACACCATCTGGACGCCTCCCGCCTCTTTTTGTACAAGGCAACCAGAAACCTGATGCATTGTACCGGGGATACAGGCGCCTTCCTCAGGAGCACGATGGGGACCCTGGTGCTGTTCGGTGTTCCACCCGAAGAGTATTGGCCGTATGCTATCACTGACTTCGATAAGGAGCCAAGCGCCTTCTGCTATGCCTTTGCCCAGAACTATCAGGCGATTCAATACTACCGGCTTGATCCGCCCGGCACCAGTAAGCCGACCCTGCTCACCCGGATCAAAACGAATCTGGCAGCGGGGCTGCCGTCGATATTCGGATTTACGGTTTACACTTCGATCTCTCAGGCGGCCGGAAGCGGCAAGATCCCTTGCCCTACCTCGGGGGAAAAGGTAGCGGGCGGACATGCCATCGTGGCCGTGGGGTATGACAACGCCATGAAGATTAAGAACGCCCATTCCGGAGGTGTCGAGACCGTAGGAGCCCTGCTCATCCGGAACTCCTGGGGAACAGGATGGGGCGACCACGGATATGGCTGGCTGCCTTACGACTATGTGTTGCAAGGGCTGGCTGAAGATTGGTGGTCACTCCTGAAAAACGAGTGGGTGGATACCGGGGCGTTTAAGATTTAAAGAGTTCTTCCGGCATCCAGGATATCGTTTACCCACGCAAGATCCGGTAGAGCCGATTTGTACGTCAAGGAGGCACGCCCGATGACGGTCGTCACTGTCAAGAATCGACTTCAGGTAGAGAAGGGATCGCCCCATCCGCTCGGGGCCACTCCTGATCAAAACGGGGTGAACTTCTCGCTGTTCTCGGAGAATGCCACGGGTGTTGAGATCCTCTTATTCGAGCGGCATGATGTCCCAGAACCATTTCAGATCATCCAATTCGACCCCTTCGTCAACAAGACCTTCCATTTCTGGCATGTCTACGTGCGGGGAGCAAGGCCGGGTATTCTCTATGCCTACCGCGTGGACGGCTCGCCGGATCGTGGCGCAGGGCATCGTTTCGATCGGACAAAGGTGCTGATCGATCCATACGCCAGGGGCAACACGAACAGCCTCTGGAGGCGGGCGGATGCCTGCGGACCCGATGATAACCTCTCGACCTCTATGCGATCGGTCGCGATCGAGACATCAGGATACGACTGGGAAGGCGATCGGCCCCTCAACCGACCCATGGAAGACACCATCATCTACGAACTGCATGTGAGGGGGTTCACCAAGTCACCCTCATCGGGAGTCGCGCACCCGGGAACCTTTTCGGGCGTCATCGAGAAGGTTCCCTACCTCAAGGAACTGGGCGTGACGGCCGTAGAATTGCTGCCGATCTTTGATTTTGATGAAACCGATGTTCTTCGCGTGGTGGACGGCACGCCTCTCAATAACTTCTGGGGATATAGCACCATGGGGTTCTTCGCGCCGCAATCCGCCTATTGCGTTTCTCCCAAAAGCGGCTCTCATCTCCGGGAGTTTCGCGATATGGTGAAGGCGCTGCACAAGGCCGGCATCGAGGTGATCCTGGATGTCGTCTTCAACCATACCGATGAGGGGAACCACCTGGGACCCGTCTTTTCCTTCAAGGGAATCGATAATCTGGTCTACTACTTCCTGGTGCCGTGGGACAGACAGTTTTACCTTGACTACTCAGGCTGCGGGAATACGTTAAACTGCAACCATCCGATCCCGCAGAAACTGATCGTTGAGTGCCTCCGATACTGGGTTCGAGAGACGCACGTAGATGGGTTCCGATTTGACGAGGGCTCCATACTGTCGCGGGGCGAGGACGGCAGCCCCCTCCCTCATCCACCCGTCGTCTGGCAGATCGAACTGGATGAGGAGCTGGCGGATACGAAGGTGATCGCCGAGGCATGGGACGCTGCGGGTCTGTACCAGATCGGTCATTTTCCCGGCGACCGCTGGGCAGAGTGGAATGGGCGCTATCGCGATGATATCCGGCGCTTTGTCAAAGGAGACCCGGGACTGATCGGCACTGTGGCATCCCGGCTGGCTGGAAGCGCCGACCTCTATCAGGCGGTCGGAGAACTCCCCATCAACAGTATCAACTTCATCACCTGCCATGATGGCTTCACCCTGAACGATCTGGTCTCCTACAACGTGAAACACAACGAAGGGAACGGCGAAGGGAACCGGGATGGCATCAATGACAATCTGAGCTGGAACTGCGGCGTGGAGGGCGAAACGGATGATGCCGCCATTGAAGCGCTCCGAGAGCGCCAGATCAAGAACTTCATCACGATCTTGCTGCTCTCACGCGGGGTGCCGATGATCTTATCCGGGGATGAGGTCCGCCGGACGCAGAAAGGGAACAACAACGCCTACTGCCAGGATAATGAGATCGGATGGGTTGACTGGACCATGTCGCAGACGTACTATGAGATGTTTCGCTTCTGGAAGCGGATGATCGAATTTCGAAAGACCCATTCTACCCTTCGCCAGCGTTTCTTCTTCAGTGGGGCAGTTAATGAGCGAGACGTGGCAGATGTCTCCTGGCATGGCTGCAAATTGAACCAACCCGAGTGGTCCGATCTGGGGGCCAGGGAGCTAGGGATGACCCTGGGCGGCTTTGATGACGAACCGGATATTCACGTCATGCTGAACATGCACTGGGAGGGCCGCGAGTTTGAGATCCCGTCGATTCCCGATCGTCGGTGGTTCAAGGTGATCGATACGGCTGCGTCCTCGCCCCACGACATCGCGGATCCGGGGGATGAGACGGAGTTCGCTGGTCATGTCTGCTCGGTACAGGGGCGGAGCATCGTCGTGCTGGTTTCTGGGTAACGTAAAGATCCAACTCTTAACGTCACGCTTAAGCCATGTCGGGAACGGCGAAAGATGAACAGATTCCGAAGCAATTAAGGAGGTAGTTCATGCTGAGAACGGGGTGGCACATGCTCAGGTTCACCGGCGCCGGCATCTTGCTCACGGTGACCTTGGCCTTCATTGGACCGATCTCTGCCGATGCCGGTTTAGTGTCCGGACGCGTCAACGATACGAAGGGGAAATTTCAAGCGGGGGGGACTTTCCGTGTGAAAGATTCCACAGGCAAAATGGTCAACGACCACGTGAAGACAGATGAGCGCGGGGGGTACAGTATTTTCCTGCCCCCTGGCGTTTATACGGTAGAATTTAGCGATGGCAGGAACGCAGTAATCCAGAGCCATCCAGAACCTCTTCAGCAGAACATCTACCTGAAGTAAGAGACGGAGCGAAGCCATGCCGGGCAACCCGGAAGAGGGGTCGAGTTCAGAAACAGCCGATCCAGTGCGACGTTCAGGTCGCATCAAGGATGCGGTCGAGATCATTGCCAAACTTGCCACGCCCGTAGCCGTCATTGTGGCAGCATGGGTAGGAGCTCACATTGCTAACACCTTTCAGGATCAAATCACTCGTACCACCCTGGAAAGCCAGCGTCAGATTTCAGGTACAACCCTGCTCAGCGAGCGGGAGAAGGCGGAAAGCCAGCTCCGGGCCTCCATGTTCAGCAGTCTCATCGATCCGATCGTCGGACCGAAGCAAGGAGGCGGCGTGTCCGCCGAAGGGGAACGACTGCTGGTAGAACTGCTGGCCCTCAATTTCCATGAGCATTTTGAGTTAAAGCCATTGTTCGACCGGGTGGATAAGCGACTCGTCGGTGAGGGGGCACGGGAAGCACGCCGATCGTTGCGATCGGTCGCCGACCGGATCATTGATCGGCAGATCGCCTCGCTGCGAAAAGAGGGGAGCGCAAGCGCCAACGGCTCTGACAAGGCTGGAGCGAGGGTTGACATGTTAACCATTACGGAGCCGCCGGTGACCCCTGCACAGAAGGCGGTATTTGATGCGCTCGCCGCCAATGAGCAACGGCCGTATCAGGTTGTGGCGACATTGAAAGAACCGATCGGCGGTTTAACCTCACCCGATGGGCAACATCGATTGACCATTGTCGTAGACGAAGCCGACTGGGCCAACCACCGGTTGAGGGTGCAACTCGTCGACGTCAGCACGAAAGGGGAGTCGCTGAACTCAAACGTGGCGTTCACCCTTACGCACTTCGACTTCCCCCTTACCGACAACACCCTCTTCCCGGATGGCAATCGGATCGCGCTCGCACTCTCCAGCGTCCAGGCTGATATGGGATTAAAAAGCGTGGTGCTCAAGCTCATCTGGTTTCCAAAAGATTATTTCACGCCTCGGGAACGGCCCCTCGACAATAGTGAGTTCCTGAAACTGGTGGGAAAGAAAACATAGGCTGTGGATTCGTGGGTACCTTCCAGGGGATCTCGCCCGGGCGCTATGGATAGACGCTCGGCATAATTCATTGAAATAATCGTACTATATACACACAGGCGGTAACGTGCCGTTGCGAAGGAACAAAGCGACCGGAGTCACCGCATAAGACAAGGCTCCATGTCTCCTCGGCGCATCTATGGACTTTGACAGTCGCCCGCCTGACTGCTCTCCAACTTCATTATTTCCGTAGTGAATTTCAGATGTATAATAGCCCTCGAATGTGAGACGGTAGATCAGAATGCTACGCCTCCTCCTCAAAGCGGAGGCAGGAGCGATGACAGAATACGGCAGGCATCGCGTCACCGCATCCATCAACGCGAAGAACGCGATCAATGGGCGAGCGTCTGTGAGCCGATCGTCAAGCAACAGAGACATGCGTGACGCTCAGATTAACCACCAGAGAAAGGAGAAGTGGGGGATGACCGGAAAGATACCGATCCTCATTACTGTAACGTTGAGTTTGGTCCTTACTATGGGATGTCGGATGAAGAGCGATATGAATCTCAAGACCGCCAAGGTAAGCTCTCCAGCCGTCTACTGTCTCTTTGATCCATCCTGTGCAGTACCCGTCACTGACAGTAATACTGTTCCTATCCCGATGCAGGCTGGGGGAACGGCTTTTCTTCAGTCCCGTACATTCGCGGGTAAGCCTGGTACGCCGGCAAGCGGTTTATATGGATATGAGTACCGGCTTGATCTCGAGAAGGCTGTTGAGACGAAGGTCCAGGTCGAGGAGGTCGGGGAGGTCACGTACATGCCTTGTTTGCGGTCGATAGTATTTGACTTCGGTCCTATCATCGACACCCTGGATTACAATGGCGATGGGCAGGCCGGCGATCTGATTTATGTCGTTACGAGCGGCGGTCCGGGAAGGGTAGGTCTTGGATCCGTAGAGCGGTTTCACGGCAGGCTGACGTTTAACTTCGACTCCCCAGTCTGCGTCGGGGGCCCTCATAGTCACGGTGACAGCACCTTCTTCTTTGGCCTGGTCTCCGCACAACCGCCGAGATCCGTCGACGCAACGATCATGGAGACGGGCGGCTTAAGTGTAGCATCGCCAAAAATGAAGAAAAATATTAGGTATCACGTCAACGTCTATGCGCCCCAAGTAGGCGCCGGAGGATAAGCCGGATCGTCCCGGAAGCCCTTGAGAGCAATTGGGACCGAGGACCGACGACGGTCACGATCGTCGGTCCTCGGTCAGGGCGCCTTTTTCAAACGGCGTGCAACTGCATGACGATCCTTTACAGGTAACAGCCGCCTCGGCTATAGTCTGGGCATGCCCACCGAAGTCAATCATCTTCTCGCGGAAATCGCCTTGCCGGTTCCACCGCGAAGAGTCCTGACGTATACTATCCCATCCCTCTTGCAGAAACAGGTCGAGGTCGGTAAGCGAGCCCTCGTCCCGCTCGGTCCTCGCTTGGTGACCGGGTATATTGTCGGTCTCCTCTCTTCCGGACCGGTTGACCTTCAAAACCTCAAGCCGATCGATGCGATCCTGGACTCCGAGCCGCTGCTCGATCACCACATGCTGAAACTGACGCGCCTCGTAGCGGACTATTATCTGACATCGTGGGGGCTGGTTATTCGAGTATCCCTCCCCCCTGGGATCGATCGCAGGACGGCCCGGACCGTCGAGATCATCGAGTCGCCGGAGCGCCTCGCCCAAGAGGCCGGCAAGCTGAGTCCCCTCCAGCGTGAGATATTGACTGCGCTTCAGGCACGGCGTCGCATGCCCCTGTCATCCCTCAAACGGCGTTGGCCGGCCAAAGAGGTCGATAGGCTCATCCGAACCCTCGTCAGTCTGAATCTCGCAAGTCTTACCTACCGTGAGAATATTCCGGCTGTCCGACCCGCCTACCGATCACTGGTTGACTTAGCGGCTGACCGGGCCATGGTCCGGGCGGAGATCGACGTGTTCCACAGAAGGGCGCGGCGGCAAGCCTCATTGCTCGAACACCTGTTGCAATCCGGCTCAACAATCACCTCTGCCGAGGCCATATCTATCGCCGGCGCCTCCGGGGTTCGCAGCCTTATCGCCAAAGGCTTCATCCGTCAGGTCATGGAGGAGATCGAGCGATCGCCCTGGGAAGAGACCGCTGTGGCTGCGGATTCCTGGCCCGAACCAAACTCAGCCCAGCAAACAGCGGTTGATGGGCTCATCCAGGGACTGAACTCACGGACATTTTTCCCGGCGTTGCTGTATGGCGCGACGGGGAGCGGCAAAACCGAGGTCTATCTTCGGGTGATCAGCGAGGTGGTACGGCAGGGAAGGCAGGCGCTCGTGCTCGTCCCTGAAATCGCCTTGACGCCGGTTACTGCCGATCGATTCCGCTCCCGCTTCGGGGATCGAATCGCGCTGCTGCATAGCGGCCTCTCACCCGGCGAACGGCTGGATCAGTGGCGCCGCATCAAGCGCGGAATGGCCGATATCGTCATCGGTGCGCGGTCCGCGGTCTTCGCTCCCCTCTCCCGCCTCGGTCTCATCGTTGTCGATGAAGAGCACGACACCTCCTACAAACAGGATGATGACCCACGCTACCATGCGAGGGACGTAGCCATGGCCAGAGGGCAGATGCTTGGCATTGCAGTCCTCCTTGGTTCCGCAACCCCAAGCTTCGAAAGTATCCATCGCGCCAAGGAAGGGGCCTACCGACTGTTCCTGCTTCCGGAAAGGGTCCACGCCAGGGCGCTGCCCTCGATCACGCTGATCGATATGCGCGAAGAACGTGCGCAGATTGGGGTGCGTGGTGCGCCGCTCATCTTCTCCAGACGGCTGACGGACGCGATCAAGGAGACGCTTGCGAAAGGAGAACAGATCCTGCTGTTCATCAATCGACGAGGTTACGCCAGGTTGTTGCTCTGCCGCGAGTGCGGCTTTACCTTGCGGTGTCCGCATTGCAGCACCTCGCTCATCTATCATGCTGCGGATGATAAGATGCGCTGCCATTACTGCGATTATCGGGAACGGCCACCAGGACGTTGCCCTCAGTGCGGCGGAATCGCCTGCGGATGGCTCGGGTACGGGACGCAGCAGGTCGAAGCTGCCGCTCGGATCCTCGCTCCGAATACAACTATCGCAAGGATGGATCGCGACACCACCAGAGGGCGGCAGGCATACCGACAGATCCTCAAAAGCGTGCAGCAGAGACAAACGCAGATTCTTATCGGGACACAGATGGTTGGGAAAGGGCACGACTTCCCAGGAATTACCCTGGTGGGCATCCTCTCTGCCGACGGTTCAATGCAGATCCCGGATTTCAGAGCCGGGGAGCGAACCTATGCCCTGCTCACACAGGTAGCCGGACGAGCCGGCCGTGGAGACCGCCCCGGTCAGGTCATCGTTCAGACGTATAACCCGGAACACTATTGCATCCTCGCAGCTCGCAATCATGATTATGAAGCGTTGTGCCAAATCGAGCGGCCGCTCAGAGAGAAACGCGGTCTCCCGCCCTTTGGCTTCCTCATCCTACTCCTGGTCACTGCTGTAAACGAGGCTCACACGCAGGCGAAAGCCGAGCGACTCGCCGACCTTCTCCTGGAGCGGGCTGGTTCATCCGTTACCATCGAGGGACCTGCGCCGGCGCCGCTTTACCGACTGAAAGGACGCTATCGCTGGCAGATCCTCGCCAAAGGTCATGACTCGAGTACATTGCATCGCTGGGTGAAGGAGACGATTGCGCTGCTCCCGCCATTAGAACAAGCGGGAGTCGAGATCGATGTCGATCCCGTTGATCTGTGTTGAGCAAGCAGCAATCAGCTCAGCAGGTAAATAGACTGAAGACTGAAGGCTTTTAGGAATAGGATTCAATGAGTAGTTACGAGCCTTCACCAATTGTCTTTTGAACGATGATGTATTACAGTAGCGGCATAATGACGAGAATAATGAGCCCAAGGGAGACCGAGTCGCCGCTTCGCATGGGCGAATCCCTGGACAACCTTGGCATCTCGGGTCTAAAGGTCATCCAGAGTCTGACGGGCTTCCGCTATTCGATGGATGCGCTATTGCTGGCGCAGTGGGCCGCACCGCAATCCACCGATCGAGTCCTTGATCTCGGCTGCGGAAACGGCGCCATCGCCTTCCTGCTGGCTCATCGGCATCCACATATCCGCATCATTGGACTTGAGGTTCAGCCTGCCTTGGCTGACCGGGCCTGGCGGGGCACACGATTCAATGGGTTACAGAGCCGCATCGAGATCATGGAGGGCGACCTTCGTCAGATTAGAGGGCTACTGCCGGCGTCGAGCTTTGATATGGTGCTTTGCAACCCGCCGTATCGGGAACTCAGCCGAGGTCGGCTGAGCCCGGCTCTCGAGATTCAACAGGCCAAACATGAGCTAACCGTCACCCTTCAAGAGGCGATTGCGGCCATCCGATATGTGCTCGCCCCCAAAGGACGAGCGCACCTGATCTACCATGCCTCTCGGCTTACCGATGTACTGAGCGGCCTCAGGGCTGATCGGTTAGAGCCGAAAATGTTGCGGCTGGTCCATTCCTACCCTGGCGCCGAGGCGGAACTGTGCTTGATTGAGGCGCGGCGAGACGGGCGGCCAGGACTGCAGATCCTTGCCCCTCTTTTTGTCTATCAAACACGGAGCGGACCTTTGTCACCCGGTATGGAAGCTATCTATCACAGTCTGGCTACCTCTGACGTACGGAGTGGAGGAGCATGAGTCGATACACCATCGCCCTTGCGCAGATTAACCCCGCTCTCGGCGATCTGGAGCGGAACCTGGCCCTGCATGAAAAGACGGCTGAGGAGGCGATCGTCCGGGGTGCCAGCCTTGTGATCTTTCCCGAACTGAGCCTAACCGGGTACTTTCTCAAGGATATTGTCTCATCCGTAGCCTTTCCCCTGACCAGTTCCATCCTCGATAGACTTCGAAATCTGAGCCGTCGTATCGATCTTGTTATTGGACTGGTCGAGGAATCGCCTGAACACCTGTTCTATAATACCGCTCTCTACCTTTCTATGGGTGAGATCCGGCATGTCCACCGCAAGGTCTATTTGCCCACGTATGGGATCTTCGATGAGCAACGATACCTTGCGGAAGGCGGTCAGATCAGGACATTTCGCGCAAAAGTCGGTCGGTCTGCGATCCTGATCTGCGAAGACATGTGGCATCCATCGGCGGTATTCGTTGCCTCCCTCGATGGGATGAAGATTCTTATCTCGCCCTCCGCCAGTCCGGGTCGCGGGGGTCTGGAAGAAGGCAAATCGTTCGCGAACGCCAGAGCCTGGGAGACGATCAACCGGGCCTATGCCCAGCTCTTTACCTGCTATGTCCTCTACGCAAATCGGGTCGGATACGAGGATGGAGCCTGCTTCTGGGGCGGCTCAGAGGTGATCGCCCCCTCCGGCGAGCCGGTGGCCAAGGCAGAGTATCTCAGCGAACAGATCCTGGTGGCCGAGATCGATCCGGCAGAGGTCCGGCGAGCCAGGATGTTGAATCCATTAGTTCGCGATGAGCGATTGGATGTTACGTTGCGAGAGTTAGAGCGGGTGAGAAGGGAGGGGGCCAGGTGATCGGTCTCTCCTTAAATTGCGAATTTGTCCAACAAATCCTGACCGGGTTTATTACCAACGAAGTCCGAAAGACCGGGTTCAGTCGTGTCGTGGTTGGGCTGTCCGGCGGGGTGGATTCAGCGCTATCCGCCTATCTCGGAGCCGAGGCCCTCGGCGCTGAGAATGTCTTAGCCCTCCTGATGCCGTACCGAACCAGCAGTCCGGAGAGTCGGGAGCACGCCGAACTGGTGGTGAAACGACTCCGCATCCAATCGGACGTCATCGAGATCACGCCGATGGTAGACGCCTACTTCGAACGCTTCCCCGAGTCAGATCAGGTCCGCCGCGGCAACAAGATGGCCCGCGAGCGAATGACCATCCTCTTCGACCATTCGGCCAAGCTCAAGGCCCTGGTCCTGGGGACCAGCAACAAGACGGAGCTGCTGCTGGGATATGGCACGCTGTATGGTGATATGGCCAGCGCCATCAATCCCCTAGGTGACCTGTACAAGACCCAGATCAGGCACCTGGCGCGCCACATGGGCATCCCGGAGGTCATCGTTGGTAAGGCGCCCAGTGGCGATCTCTGGGTTGGGCAAACAGATGAGGCGGAGCTTGGCTTCACCTACGAGGAGGTCGATCGAGTCCTCTACCTGATGGTGGACCGCCGGTACGACATCCCCGATCTTATCGCCGCCGGATTCGACGAGCGATTCGTCAGAGCCGTTCTCGCCAAGGTCCAAGCCTCCCAGTACAAACGGCGCCTGCCCCTTATCGCCAAGATCTCCGCCCGCACCATTGACCGCGACTTCCGCTACCCACGCGACTGGGGCAAGTAGCGCTGTTATTGGATCCACAGCGGGTTCATTCCCCGCAGCTTGCCGTAAGTTCGTCATACCGGAGAAAGCCGGTATCCAGAAGGCCAAGCTGGATTCCCCCGTATCCAGTACGGGGCAGGCTCGTCGAGCACGGAATGACGGGCCAGATCTCACCCTCCTCGATAACGCAGGCCTCACGAACCGGTCGGTGGCGAACCCTTTCCCTACTTAAAGGCATAGTCCAGGTAGACGTGGTACGCCATGAGCAGCAACAACGCCATAGATAATCCGACATGGGCGCTGATCCATACCGGTCTGTACCAAGGCTTGTGGATTTTGACGATTTGAAAATTGAACAGGCCGGTGAGGAAGGCCAGCAACAACGTCAGGCTGAGGATTTCGAGATAGCCGTATCCCAAGGTTTGGGAATGTCCAAAGAAAAACAACAGAAGCAGGGCGCCGAACAGTTTGTGGCGATCCATCATGGTTGCGACATTGCGCTGCTCCCCCTGAGCGCGCTTCACGGAAAAACGCCATTGATACAGAACAAACGCAAACAATCCGAAGCCTGTGGCGAGCTTATACGTGTTGTCGCCTTGCAGTCCGGTCAATAAGGTCCACTGCCACCCCGTCGATTGCTGGACAAGCAAAGCCACCAGCAGGAACAGACCCAGCCAAAAATACCCCTTGGTGGGTACACCGGACTTCAGGCCGTCCGTGAGTAACGATTTAAATCGGTTGAAGCCTTGCATAAAGACCAGGCTTTTAACGGGCAATGACAAGGGCACCTCCTTCTTTGTTCGCTGCAGACCCTCCTGGTTTAGGCTTGCTTGCCAGTGAGCTGAGCACCGCCAAGGTGTGCGGGGCTGTGCGCTTGGCGATTTCCCCCATGAACACCTCGGAGCTTGGCAGGAAATAACCCTCAGCCGGCCAGTGTTCGCCAATGGTGGGGGGATTGGCAAATTTCCGCGCCTTTTCAAGATAAGACTCGTAGGCATCCTTGAAGCCTTGACGTAAGGCGGCGAGCGTGCGGAGCAACTCGTCCATGGACACGCTGCCGCTTGGGTACATCCACGTGGTCGCGCCCATCACATCATTGAGCTTCCAGTCGTGCTTCGGTGATTGTTCGTGCTTGTTGTGGCATTGGATGCAGCCCTCGACAACCGCCACATCACTGAACATGGCGACCTGCATTTGAATGTCGGGCATGAAGAAGAATTGCGGCTTGAGGGTTTGCTTGACCACCTGGAATTTTTCCAACTGCAGCCCCTCGAAGCGGTTCGCTGAGTTGACGGGATAGTCCGATCCCAGGAACAGGCTGAGCGGCGTCGGGTTCTTTTCCAGGCTTTTCGCCGTCTCACGCAGAAACAACGCGGGCAAAGGGCCGGCCTCTACGTCCGCATCGCGCCAACGCTCGTCAAACTTCAAGCCGGTCTGCTTGCCCGCGCCGACAACTTCCTTGGTCCACATCGCCCTCACCACGTCGTTTTCCGCCTTGAGAATCTCAAACATCCGTTCCACCGGGATGGCCGCGTCGGAGATCTTCTTCTCTTCCAATGGCGGCGGGGCGCTCACAAATAGGTATATGCTTAAGGCACCCAGCGCCAGGCAGGCGATCCAGAAGTTTTGTTTAGCCATCTTAACCATCCTGTTTTGCTTTGTAGTGAAGGGTTGTGCCGTAAGGGGAGGGCCCGCCGTCAAAATAGGCGCGGATTTTCTCTGTCGGCGTTCGCTTACCGACCGATTTCTCGATCTGCATGATGTGGTTGCCGTGGAAGTCGTGGCAACCCAGGCAGGAGTCCCATTGCTTATCGGCGATCAGATCCGCATGGGATACGTCGATCGGATCTTTCTTTAACCGGGTGTTCTTGTGGCAGTTCACGCAATAGCCGGTCTCCGCCAACGTGACACGCCTGCCATGGTGCTCGGCGTGACAGGAGACGCACTGATGGGGACGCAGCTTCTCCCGAGCCTGGCTGAAACGGGGCTCGAGGAAGCGATAGACCGGGTGACGGTCATTGGGCCGCTCGTGACAGGCCATACAGTCCGCATTACCCACAGGAAGTCGTCCGAAGAAGGGGGCGGGCCCTTCGCGCCGGCCAAAGGCATGGCGCAGGTTGGCCTGAATCTGCTGACGGAAGCTGCCCGGTGCGTGTTTATGGCAGGCCGCGCAGGCAAGCTTACCGTGGCCTGTATTCATAGGTCCTTTAGCATGAAACCACTCCCCGACGGGAAGCACGGTAAACGCCAGGATCGCAAGTCCCAAACAAAAGCCGATCACGTAGGCGCGGTTTTGCCATTTCCGTGCTCCTCCAGCTTTCGCTCTCATAGCCACCACATCACGCTACGCGCCAGAAACTCATGCTGATGTATTAGGCCTTATTATGTTTGTCTGCTGTGGAGCTTACCGGTGGCGAAGATGAAACGTCTGCTCACCCTCCGAATGAAGAGGGTGGGGGTGATCTGAAGGCAACCACTTAGCTCACCCCCACCCTATCCTTCCGCCCCTCAAGAGAACTTCTGAGAGCTACTCGATGACCTCCATAATCCGACTCTGCACATTTGAGGCTAACGTCATCAGTTCGCTGCGAAGCGCTTTACGCTCATCGAGAGCCAAAATTTTATCAAAGTTACTGAAGTCGCCCACCTCAATCGTAATGACTCGCTCCAACTTATTTGCCAAATGGTCCCCAAAGACGTGGAACCTCGAGACCCCTTGGTTGCCGAGCCAAAACTTTTTCATTTTACCGATCAAGAAGGCATCCAATGCCTCTTCTTTCCCTGGTGAGACTTCACACATGATGTGATAGATCATCGTTCCTCCTCCTTTGACATCGAGTGTACGTTATGGTTGTCTCCCTTCATCTCTACACACTTCATCGATCACCCCCCTTCCAGAGATCAGTGCGCCGAACTGCTGCATACTCATCAATCGCCTCGAGTGCTCTTGGGGGACGCACCGGCTGTCGTTATCGAGTACGATCCTGACGCACGCCTGCTTGTAGCACTTAGCCATCATTCAGCGCGTCGCTCCCGTCGGTCCTGGCATTATGGGGTCTTGGTAAAGCTTCTGATATAGACCACCAGCTCCTTGATTTCGGGATCGGTCAGTTTTAGCCCAAACGAAGGCATCGATGCTTTACCTTGCTTAATAGTTCGAAAGAGAACGTCATCAGACCGTGTTTGCATATAGGCCGGATCGGCCATGTTAGGCACCTTAAACATAAAAAACAACGCCATCGCCTGCGGTCCATTGCCTTTTCCGCTTGCGCCATGGCATCGAGCACACCCGGCAGCATCGTACTTCGACTGACCGCTTACCGTATTTTTGGGCTCAGCGGCAAGCGTGGACGAGGCCCCCACGACGAACAACATCACCATCACGCATAACCACTGGCAACGGAGCCGGGACGGAAAAAAAACGCGCATCGTAATTGCCCTCCTCTCATCTAAAGGGGTAACCTGTGCGTGCAGCGTTGTGTCACTTGTGTATACGTGGTTGGCGAGCTAAATCTATGATATCAAAGGGTTACGGATAATACAATGCTTTTTGACTGTAACGTTCTGGGTTAGGTCTCACGGAAAAGGCTTCCGCGCTTACAAAGCGACACCCCCAGCACAGCGTTATCGCTACGCTGGGGGTGTCGGAACGAAGTGTGATGTACCTACCTAGATTATCGGGTTAGAAGGCTTCATCGCCAGCCGCCCAGGCCTCTCTCTCTTTCGCCTTCTCCTTATCGTAGATTGTCCATTCGCCTTCCTCAACGACGGCCTCGCGGACCATCCGCCCCGCCCTTGACAGAATGAAATAGACGAGAGGCAGTACGCCACCAAAGAGGAAGATCGCCCCGCCGACCGTGCGCATCCACGTCAAGGTGATCCACACGTTATCCGTAACGTGCGCCTGCGCTCGGGCAGCCCAGAGGCCTTGCTTGAAGACGGTCGCAACCTGGTACAGGCCAACCGGGAACAGATCCAACATCATCATCAGCACCAAGCCGACCTGCAGTGACCAGAACACACCCTTGATCAGCTTCTCATTCCAGGCAGAGCGCTGGAACAGGTGCTGGCAGGCAAACAGCATACCGGCAATGGCGATGTTACCCTTGACGCCGAACATGGCGGCATGCGCATGGTTACCAGTGAGATAGGTGCCGTGCTCATAGTAGTTGACGATGGGTAGGTTGATCAGTGAGCCGAAGACGCCCGCGCCGAAGATGTTCCAGAAGTTGACGGCAAGGATGAACGTCCAGACGCCCTCCATCACGAAGCGCTGCTTGCCCTCGGCAACGTTTTCCTGGGCCTTCGTCCGCTCCGTCCGCATCTTCCAGGCATCCAGGGTGATCAGGAGCAGTGGCAATACCTGCATGGTGGAGAACACGCTACCCAGTGCGATGATCCCTGTCGGCTTGGCGATCCAGTAGAAGTTGTGGGAGATCCCGATCAGGGCGGTCACCAGGAACATCATGACGGCCAGGAAGATAACCCGCTCGGCCATGGCCCGGTTGACCAGACCCATCTGTACCAGCATGTACCCAACGATACAGGTGGTGAACACTTCGAAGGTCACCTCAACCCACATATGGATGTTCATCCACCGCCAGTAGTCTGCGATGGCGAAGTTCTGGGTCGGGGTCATGAACATCCCGAAGAACAGGAACAGCACCATGATCCCGCTGCCGTAGAACAGCCAGGCCGGCACGGACCAGAGGTTCTGGCTCGTGATCCAGGGCTTCACGGCACGGAAGATGATAAAGACCCACAGACAGAACGAGGCCAGCATGAGAATGTGCCAGAACCGGCCGAGCTCCAGAAACTCCCACCCCTGGCTCCCGAACCAGTAGGCCATATCGTCGCTGAAGAATCCCGTGTGGCCGAGATAGATGCCGAACAGCGCGCCGGCGCCCACGATGAGACACAACGTAAAGAGCAGATTAATCAGGAACCGCTGGCCGTTCGGGACCTTCGAAATCCTGGGCAGGAAGAAGAGGGTATAGCCGACCCAAGCCATGAAGAACCAGTAGATCTGCACGATGGTATGCCAGCCGCGAGTGACCGTGAAGGGGATGATGAATCCGAGTATGCTGCGCTCCAGGTAGTTGGCCGGTCCCCCTCCGACGAAATCCTCTGCGCTCAGGATACCTGCGCACACCTGAACCAGGAACAGGATCACGGCGAAGGCAAAGAACTTATACGTGGCGCGCTGAGTTGGACGAACGTAGGCATCGCCCTTGTTTTCGAGGTCAACAGTGGTGAGCGACCAATCCCGCCCATTGAACGGCTCGCCGGGTAGGGTCTTCATTTCACCGTAGACATACAGGATCAGCATGGTGCCACAGAACAGCACGAAGATCGAGATAAAGCTCCAAATATACGTCGGGAACGTCGGGACGTTGCCGACAGCCGGATCGGGCGGCCAGTTGTGGGTATAGCTATAGTCCTCACCTGGCCGAGTCGCCCCGGAAACCCAACCTCCCCAGAAGAAATATCCCGCAAGCGCCTTGAGGTCTTCCGGGTTGTTGATATGATTTTTGATCCTTCCCTTCATAAAGGCTTCTTCATAACCGGCATCCGTAAACGTCCGCGTGTAATGAGTAATCAACTCTTGGTACGCAAAAGCCTGAGCCTCGTTAATACGAATAACATTGGCTTTCTCGTCATATCCATTCGCGCGGATCTCTCGTTTTACTCTCACCGCGATCATGTCCCGATCTTCTTGGGTCACGGGGCGCAGCTTCGCGATCTCATTCTCGTAGTACTTGCCCATCGAGACATACGTATGGTGGAGAGCCTCGGCGGTGTAATCCGGCCCGCGTTCTCCGCCGTCGCCCCAGAAGGAGCCATATGTCATCAGGCCCTTCAGGTGAAATACTTGCTTTCCGCGCTGGATTTGCCACTCGGGAATGACCGTTTGCCCGTTGGATGACAATACAAAGTTGGTCAGCGGCGGAGCTGACGAATACGTCCAGACACCAAGGGCAACTAGCCCGATGACGCTGATCGTGGTGACGATCAAAGCATGAAGCCACCAATATTTCTTGATTAAAAGTATATGTCCGAATGTCCTATTACCTTTACCCAATGTTCCACTATGATTCGGACTCATTTTGTCCTTTCCTCTGGTGGCTCTACCCTAAACTCGGGTGGCCACACCTGCAGAACCATTATTCAATTTCATTACTGATCATTATTGACTGTACTACTGCTTTATCGTGATGACCCCCGCCGCAGGAGGCGCACGGGACTCACGAGCGGCATCCATCGCATGGGTTTGACGGTACAAGCCTGCTCGGCCCTGCGATGGTCCGAAGCTCTGTTTATCGATCCACCTCATGAGGTTCATAGGAAACTCCTCAACAACTTCCACAACCATAGACTACAACACCAATTTATGACGCACCGGCAATCCTGCACATCCGGTGTTCGACTCAATTTGCAATGCAAATGCATCAGCGTCTCTCGGACCCAGGGCTAATGAGAGAACTCAGCGCTTGCCGCTTGAGTCTTCCAATGACACCGCTAAAAGGACCTTCTAAATGTCTATAACGATGAATAATCCTTGAACTCCAACCCCTAATGAGCTTGATCCCTTCGGTGGACCTCTTGCAACTTAAGTAGAACGGTGTTTGATTATAAAATAGTACAAACTTATTATTAAGTCAAGCCTGACAGGGCTGCACCGAAGGCATGTAGATCGGAGACGGTGTGATGTACGGACGCGCATGGTCTGCGACAAAAGATGGCAAAGATACTGACCGTGACGGGACGGCTTGCAGAGTTAAGCTGACCTCTCTGGAGGGGGATGGCCGTACAAAAAGCAATACCCCCCAGCACAGCGCTTCCGCCGTACTGGGGGGTATTGGAGTGAAGTGAGACTTTTTTCTACTAGGTACTCAGACTAGAATGCCTCGTCAGAAGCGGCCCAAGCTTCCCGCTCCTTGGCCTTTTCCTTGTCGTAGATTGTCCACTCGCCTTCCTCAACAACGGCGGCCTCGCGGACCATCCGGGTGCCCCTCGACAGAATGAACCACATGAGAGGCAGAACACCGCCGAACAGGAAGATGGCGCCACCGATCGAGCGCAGCCAGGTCAGGGTGTGCCAAACTTCGTTCGTCACGAAGGTCTGCTGCCGACCATACCAGAACCCATACTGGAAGATGTGGGCCAGCTGATACAGACCAACCGGGAACATATCCATGAGCATCATCATCACGATGCCAGCCTGCAGGGACCAGAACACACCCTTGATCAGCTTCTCATTCCAGGCAGAGCGCTGGAACAGGTGCTGGCAGGCAAACAGCATACCGGCAATGGCGATGTTACCCTTGACGCCGAACATGGCGCCATGGGCATGGTTGTTGGTGAGATAGGTGCCATGCTCGTAGTAATTGACGATCGGCAGGTTGATGAGCGAGCCCATCACGCCCGCGCCGAAGATGTTCCAGAAGTTGACGGCGAGGATGAACGTCCAGACGCCGTCCATCACGAAGCGCTGCTTGCCCTCGGCCAGATGCTCATGAGCCTTCATCCGCTCCGTTCGCATCTTCCAGGCATCCAGGGTGATCAGGAGCAGTGGCAATACCTGCATGGTGGAGAACACGCTACCCAGTGCGATGATCCCTGTCGGCTTGGCGATCCAGTAGAAGTTGTGGGAGATCCCGATCAGGGCGGTGACGCAGAACATCATGACGGCCAGGAAGATAACCCGCTCGGCCATGGCCCGGTTCACCAGACCCATCTGCACCAGCATGTAGCCGACGATACAGGTGGTGAATACTTCGAAGGTCACCTCAACCCACATATGGATGTTCATCCACCGCCAGTAATCGGAGATGGCGAAGTTCTGGGTCGGGGTCATGAACATCCCGAAGAACAGGAACAGCACCATGATCCCGCTGCCGTAGAACAGCCAAGCCGGCACGGACCAGAGGTTCTGGCTCGTGATCCAGGGCTTTACGGCGCGGAAGATGATGTAGACCCACAGACAGAACGAGGCCAGCATGAGGATATGCCAGAACCGGCCGAGCTCCAGGAACTCCCACCCCTGGCTCCCGAACCAGTAAGCCATATCGTCATTCAGCATGCCTGTGTGGCCGGCATAAATCCCGAACAGAGCGCCAGCGCCGACGAGAACACACAGCGCAAAGAGCAGGTTGATCAGGAAGCGCTGACCGTTTGGCACCTTTGAAATCCTGGGCAGGAAGAAGAGGGTATAGCCGACCCAGGCCATGAAGAACCAGTAGATCTGGACGAGGGCATGATAGCTTCGGACGACGCTGAATGGGATAACGACTCCGAAGGCGCCCAGGATCGATTCGCCAGGTCCACCACCGACGAAATCTTCTGCGCCCAGGATACCGGCCAGTACCTGCACCAGGAACAGGATCACAGCGAAGGCAAAGAACTTATAGGTCGCGCGCTGGGTCGGTCGAACATAGGCATCACCCTTGTTTTCCAGGTCGACCGTGGTGAGCGACCAATCGCGGCCGTTGAACGGCTCGCCAGGCAGAGACTTCATCTCACCGTAGACGTACAGGACCAGCATGGTACCCGCGAACAGGACGAGAATCGAGAGGAAGCTCCAGATATACGTCGCGTACGTGGGGAGGTTGCCGGCCTCAGGATCATACGGCCAGTTGTGGGTATAGCTATAGATTGTACCCGGTCGATTGGCGCCGGCTACCCAGCCGCCCCAGAAGAAGTAGCCTGCCAAGGCCTTCAGGTCATCCGGGTTCTGGATGTAGCTCTTGATCCGACCCTTCTGGAACGCCTCGTCATAGGTCTGATCGGTGAACATCCTGGTGTAATGAGTGACCAACTCATTGTATGCAAAAATCTGGGCGTCGTTCAGGCGGATTACACCGGCCGCCGCGTCATAGCCATTCTGATGAATCTCTCTCTTGACCTTTCCCGCGATCCCGTCCTTCTCGTCTTGAGTGGCGGGACGTCCCTGCTCTTTCTCGATCTGCAACTCATAGTACTTGCTCATTCCGACAAAGGTGCGATGCAGGGCATCCGCGGTGAAATCCGGTCCGCGCTCTGCGCCATCACCCCAGAAGGATCCATAGAGCATCAGACCCTTCAGGTGGAATACTTGCTTTCCACGGTTCATTGACCACTCTGGGATCACCGTTTCCCCGGTGGACGAAACAAAATTAACCAGAGGGGGAGCGCCTGCATAGGTCCAGACGCCGAGAGCAATCAAGCCGATGACGCTGATTGCAGTAACGATTGCAGCATGAAGCCACCAATATTTCTTAATTAGTAGTACTTGTGCGAACGTCCGCTGATTCTTTGCCTTAGCTGCGGTTTCACCAGGGTTCGGACTCATTGTTTCCTCCTGTGGCTCTCCCTATTCCTTAGGTGGCCACTCTTGCATTGTTGTTACGGTGCCGTGTTTGTTGTCGTTGTTACCACGGCCGTCGGGGGCGCTCGGGCTTCACTGGCGACTGGCAGGACACGAGTCTGGCGGCACACACCTAGGCGACCAGGTAATGACCCGTTGCTCTGCTTGTCGATCCGCATCACGAAGTTCATGGGGAACGCCTCCTTTGCGACTATATTGCGATCCCCGGTAGCCTTTGTAAATCCTGCGATTGAATGAGTGCGCGATGCATATGCATTATTCTTATAATTATGAGTACTTTTATACTATCCCCATTCGGACACGTAAATCCTGCGATTGACTCAATATGGTGATGCATATACACTAGTACCTAATCACTCAAGCCGGGTTTGAGGTAGAACGTGCATAAAACGGGGTTTCTGCACAATCAGGCTGCCCTGGGGGGTTCCTTCGTGGCCCCATGGGCAGATCCAGCATCCGCGCGAGTCGTGGGCTCTCGCCGCGCAATCTCGTTTACGTAGGCCACGGCCTCGAGCCGTGAGTGAACCTTGAGCTTGCTGAAGATGTTCTGGATATGGTTCCTCACCGTAGTTTTACTAATGAAAAGCTGTTCTGCTATGGCCGCCGTAGTTGCGCCGGTCCGCATCAGAGTGACGACCTGCAACTCCCGTCGAGTGAGTTCACCAATAGTGGGCACGGCCTCCTCGCTCGTCGCGAGTTGAGTTTGAGCCAGTTGTTGGCGAACGAGCACCTCAAGCTGATGTGCCGCAGTGACATCGCGGAAAAGATGGACAACCGTCGGGGGCTGGTTGTCGTCACAGGGAAGGGCAACACAGCTCACGTCGATCCACAGCGGTTTGCCCGTCCTCGTCCGAGTAGCCATCTCAAAATGCTGGATCAGGTCTCCGCGGCTCAACGACATCTTAAGTGGGCAGGGCCACTGGCAGAGCTGATTGCCGTTGCTGTCACGGCCGTTGAAGAATTCACGGCACTCCTGCCCAACGACTTGTTGTGCGGAAGCTTCCAGGATGGTTTCAGCGGCCTGGTTGCAAAATAAAATCTCCCCCGACGGCGCACTTACAAATACGCCATCGGCCGTCTCCGCAAAAAGCTTAAAGGCAGCCTCCCGTGGTTCGACAGGCTGCATGTTTCCCGGCTCGCTTCGCGAACCCTTTTCATCAATCACAGGCCGATGCTCGTTCTCCTCATCGGCACTACGGGCGACTACTTCACCTGCACGGACTCCGCCGTCCTGCCGCTGGCTTATCCGCCGGGCTCGCACCAAACGCTTCGATCCGCTGCCTGGACGCGCCATAGTTTTAATGTACAGTCCTCAGTGAGACCTGTCAAGCCGAAAAACGATGGAGGAAGAATGCCAAATTTACGCCTTCGGTCCTTGTTCCGCTCCCCGGCACCCACGCTGTGTCCGGAGGCTCACCACTTGTAAAAGCAGGATATAGGGTTTAAGGACTAGGGAAGGTCAGGACGTTGTTTCCCTCGCGCCGCCGTCTACCCTCTATACCCTCCCTTTGCCCTATCCTTATACTGTACTGCGTGCGATAGCGGTAATAGCTTCCGAGGACCCGCTTGACATACGCTCTCGTCTCCGTGAACGGGATCTCTTCAATGAACTCGTCATCCGTGCGATTCTCCAACCGTCCCAACCAGCGGCGTACTTGATTTGGCCCAGCATTGTACGCGGCTAAGGCCCTGGCCCAGTTGCCCTTGAACTCCTCGATCATCATCGCCAGGTAGCGAGTGCCAAGCGCAATATTATTAACCGGTACGTCGAGCTTCGTCGGATCTCCAGAGCCGCCTGTCGCATTCACGAGGTGATTGGCGGTCGTGGGGAGCAGTTGCATCAGGCCTACAGCCCCGGAAGACGACACGACCCGCTCGCCAAACCCGCTCTCCTCCCGAATCAGTGCCACAACCAGGTACGGATCAAGGGTATATCGAGCGCTCTGCTCCTGTACCAGCCCCCAATACCCGAGCGGGTAGAGGAACTCCCAATACCTCTGCACAGGCTCTGCTGGTCGACTGCGCGCGTACAGCGGACGAAAAAGGTGTTTTGCAATCCACACACTCTTTTCGAGATAACCCAAGTCGAGCAAAGCGCTACAGGCCTCATATAAGAGTCCGCGGTCTGAAGCATTTCGCCCGGCAAGGGCCAAGAACTCCTCTGAGGCCTCCTCCCGCAAGTTCAGTTCCTTGAGCAGCCTGGCTTTCGCCACCTCGGGGGCGTTCGGGGCTGGCAGCGGATCTTTTGGTCTCAAACCTGCCCCGAGTCGAGCCGAGGGGTCGGCCACCCCTTCGGCTGAACTCATGGTAGGTTTCGTCGAGGCGGGCGTGAGGACACGCGCAGTTTTTGGCTCCAGCGTCTTCAGGCGCAGGCGCGCCTGTTCGGCATAATAGTCCTCGTCGCTGTGGGTACTGAGCAGCCCTCTGTATGCCGCTACCGCCTTCTCTCTTTTTTTCAGACCTTCAAGGACCCGTCCCTGCCAATAGAGGGCTTGTGCCTGAAACCGCGAGTTTGACGTACTCTTCGCGTACAGTCGTCGCAGATCAGCAAGCGCCTCCGTGAGTGCCGACTGCCGATAATGGATCCAGGATCGAGTCCAAAGGGCGACATCGGCAAACCGGCTGGAGGGATAGTCCCTGAGGAGCCGGTTCAGAGCCAAGACTGCCCGCTTCGGTTTGCCGTCGTCGTTGTACTGGAGCGCCATCAGGTAGAGTGACTCGGCCGTAAAGGGGCTGTTCGGATAGGCGTGGACCAGGCGGGTCCACGTCGTGATGGCCTGTTCGCGGTCGTCTGTTCGAGCATAGCTTCGCCCGATCCAGTACAGCGCTTCCGCAGAATGAACGGAGTGGTTCTGACCCAGGGGCGACAGGAGACTGATGGCCCGACTGTAGTCCCGGCGTTGAAAGCAACTGATGCCGCTCCACAACCTCGCGCGGGAGGCAAAACTGTCCCGAGCTCCGTCGAAGGGGGGCAAGTCATCGCTCAAGAAAGGCGTGAATGCGGTAACTGCCTGGGCGTACTGGCCGCTACGGTACAGGCTGAGCGCTCGCTCGAACTGCTCATCAAGGGTGAAGGGTGGTGCCTCCGCCATCGTGGTCAGGAGTTCGCCGGCTCGAACCGCCTCTCGACTCGCCGGCCACTTGAGCCACAGCTCGCGCAACAGCGCTTCGGCCTCCTGTCGTTTATCCGCCTTAACGGCAATCTCTGCAAGCGCGAGCAGCGCCTCTCGCCTCCTCGCTTCGCCCGAGGCGCGAGACAGGTAATCCCGGTAGGCCTCCTCAGCCTGCGTGAGCAGATTAGCGTCGACATAGAGCCTTGCGCGCTCTTGTCGAGCCCGCTCGACGAGCAGACTTTCCGGGTACTCGTGAAGCAGGCGCGACAATGCAGTCAGCGCCCGAGGGTGCAGACCAAGAGCATGGTAGGCAGAAGCGGCGTAATACAGGGCATAGTCACCAAGCAGAGGCACCTGCGTTGCGGCCACCTCCAATGTGTCGGCGGCCTCCTGCCACTGCTTCTGTCGGTACAGCACCACGCCCAGGAGGAAGTTGGCCTCGTTCGCCCTGGAGAAGCCCTGCCGATGGCGTATCTCATCAAACAGGGGCCCCGCCCCTACGTAATCCTGCGTCCCGAGGCGCGCCAGCGCCTCCTGCCACAGGGGCGCATCAGACCCCTCAGAGGCGGTGGCAGGCAGCGGCGCCAGCAACAGCAGCCCCGTCAGACCCACCATCGTGACGCAGGCCCAGACGAGTCTCACGGGGCCTCGACCAGCGCGGCCAGGCCCGCGTCGTAGGGCGGCCGGACGACCCCCCAAGATCATGAGATCGACTAGCAACCGGTGCTGATCCAGGCGCCGGATGCTGCCCACGGGCATCCATTCAATGGTCTGAAACATCGTGCATCGTTCCCGCTGTCACGACCCGCCGCCCTCGGCCCTCCCGAGGGGTGTCGCGTCGCTCGTAGACTACCACTGCGGCGGCGGCCCTTCAACTGAAATGTGCCCTCCCCGGGCCGGCTGAAGAAAACTCTTGACAGGGCGGTCCGGACCGAGCGATAGTAGCGCCCGATGTAACAGGAGGTTTAGGTCCTGCTGCAGGTTCCCTCGGAGGTTTGGAAGTCCGCGTACGCCAGGCAAGAGATCATCCGATCAGGGCGGGGGCAGTTGAACGCCCCGCATCAACAAAGCGCTCCGCACTCGGGAGCGCGGTGATTAACCTAAGACGCAGAGGGAGGAGGATCATGGCTCAAAGAAAGTCGTGGGTTCGTGGTGTCGTCTTGGGCAGCGCCTTGCTGCTCGCCCCGGTGGGGGCGTGGGCCGACAAGCTCACAGAGCTCGAGCAGGCCTTTGAGACGCAGCAGAAGTCGCTGCAGCAGTTGCAACAGGAGATGAACCGGCTGCGGCAAGACCGGACCGCGCAACAGACAGAGATTGACCGGCGCGTGATGGAGGTGGAGAAGAAGGCTGCCGAGGCCGCAGCCTCGTCCCTGCTCACTGGGTATGAGCCCGGGAAAGGGTTCTTCCTGAAGTCCGCCGATGACCAGTTCCGACTGAACCTTGGCGGGTATATCCAGACGTGGATGCAAGTTGAAGGGTCGCGAAGGGAAGCAGAATACGATGGATTCGTGGCAGCCGGGAAGGCACGGCACACCCCGAGCACCTTTAAGCAGCGTCGCACCCGGATCATCCTGAGCGGCCAGCTTTACAAAGACTTTAACTTCCACATCGAGCCGGAGCTCTCCTTCGGCGCAACTGGACCTAACAACAGCGCCGGTGCCGCTACCGATAACAGTAATGGCGGCGGTGCGCGACTCGAAGCAGGATGGGCCAGCTACACCTATGCTCCTTGGGCAAAGGTGAAGGTCGGACAGTTCAGGGATATGTTCAGCCTCGAGATGATCACCGCCTCTCAGGACCTGGACTTCGCTGAGCGGTCGGTCGCCACCAGGGCGCTTGCCCCTGACCTGCAGCTAGGTCTCCAACTCTCGGGCAATGTGAAACTTGCCAACGTGCTACCTGTCTTCTATAGCGCGGGCGTCTTCAACGGCTGCGGTCGTATCGACCAGTGTAAAGGCGGCATTGACAATGACGGCGACAAAGAGGTTCTCGGTCGTTTTGCCTTTGCGCCCCCGATGCCCTTCGGGAATCTCACCATCGGCCTGAACGCCGATTACCGCACCTTCCGGATAGTAAAGAATAGTGGCGCGACCGATGTCAACGGCGTGACGACGCCTGTTGTCGGCACCTCGTTTCACCGCTTCAACCCGGTGGGTCCGACCGGAGTCGCACTGGCAGGCAACGGTGTCGGCGGGACCCAGAACGGCTTCCTGATCAACGGTAACCGTGTCACCGGCGGCGGCGATTTCGCGTTCGACTTCTACCCGTTCCTCGTCAAGGGTGAGTACCTCTACGCCACCCAGGAGCGCGACGCGTTAGGCGCCGGCGGCAGCAATCTCGATAACCTTATCATGCAGGGCGGCTATGGAACGGTCGGCTACTGGATCTTCGGTAACAAGCGCAGTGGCCTGCTGGCCATCGGTCGCTACGAGCACTTCCGCGTCGATGACCGCTCTGGCGCATTCAATGCGGCCGCGGGTACTAGCGAGAAGCCGATGGAGATGCGTTCCGGCACCGCCGGCCTGAACTGGTATGTTAACCCCAGCGTTCGGGTGCGGGCCAACTACATTGCCACCAGCCTCAGTCCACGTGAGAATATGACCGGGCTGAGCAATGCCACCTCAGATAGCAAGGTTGCTCATCAAGGGATCGCCGAGTTGCAACTCTTGTTCTAATCGGGTCATTGAGGCAGGGTTCGGCCGAAGCTCACCAACGTACCTGGTGAGCTTCGGCCCTCCTGCTTGAGGGCTCACGATACTTATCAAGCTTCTGATTCTCTCCGCAGTATACCCTATGCCTGAGATGACCGTGTGCCGCTTCTCTTGCTGGTCGTGGTAATCGCTTCCCTGAGCCCTCACATGCCTCGACGTGACCGCCACTACTCGATACTTTCTTCAAGAGCGAGAACACTTGACACTTTACTTAACAGTCTCAGTTGAATAAGGGAGGGTAGCTTCATGAAATTTGTCACATTAGCGAAGGTAAGTCCAGGAGCGTGGTCCAAATTGCAAAACGAACTTCCTGCCGCCTGCTACGAGGGGATGAAGGCCGCTTATGTCACCTATGGCCAATATGATCTTGTCATCGAATGGGAAGCCAAGGATTTGGAGATGGCAAATAAGGTTATGAAGCACATGGCCGGTTCAGGCCTGCTTACTTCTGAGACATTAGTGGTCGCCTCTACTCTGAAGGAATTCGGTACGATATAGCCCATTAACTGCCCCTGGGCATAGATTCGGAGCTGTCAATAGCTCTCCATATTGTTTAGTCACGGCTTGAGAACAACTGGAGATCCTAACGGTTTGAATGACCCGTTTCACCATACGCTCCTCGCCGTCCGTCACAATCCATCACGCTAGCTCGCACGTGTCCTTTTTCAGTCATTACCGGCGCTCGGAGAGGAGTGCGACAATCCGACCCGCTGTGCCGTTTCGTGCCGCACATGACGCAATTCACCTGCGCTCCCGCGCTCCTCTCGGCATACACCTCCGGATCGGATTGTGTCGACTCCTTCTCGTGGTATTCCATCCCAAGGCCCATACCGTTCGACTGCTCTAACACTGGAGAAGTTGGGCTTGACAAATTCATCAGCTTGCTTTAACGTTATATATATTGTTTAGTTTTAAGTGCAACACGATACTCACGGTTTTAGCGTTAGGACTGGATTGAACATGATCGGTTGTCCGCTCTTGTTATCTCATATAAATCGCGAAGTTCGACATTAGACGAGAAAGAACCGGTGGATTGATCAGCGACGTGAGAGTGCGATGATATACCGTGTGCAAGAGATGTGTCATTCCTTTGTCATAACGTTCTGTATACTTGACGCCCGGCCGGGGTGCGTGGAGATGATACCAAGGAGGTCATTGCCGTGAAAAAGCGTTACTTTCAGATTGCGAGCGTGGTCGCCCTGATCCTTGTTGTCTCGGCCGTGGCCTTCTTCCCATTTTACGGGAGCTCCCAGAAGGCCTCTACTCAGGTTATCTTCAGCGACTTCATGGATTTAGTGGAATCGGGACAGATCGCCGGAACGGCGATCTTCAACGAAAATACCCATACCATCTACTTCCATGTCACCTCGGGGCAGCACCTTCGGACTGTCTACAGCAAGGAGGCGACGGAGCCCTTGCAAGAGCTGTTAAAAAAGAAGGGTCTTCGCTTTGCGATCGAGCCACCAGCCGGCGGATCGATCTGGCTCGGCCTCTTGTTCAACTTCTTGCCGTTCCTCGTGATTATCGGCCTGTTTGTGATGATGGGGCGTCGGTCGCAGATGGGGGGAGGCGGCGGCCCGATGTCGTTCGGCAAGTCTAAGGCAAAACTGCACGACGCGACCAAGCCCAAGGTGACATTCGCAGACGTGGCCGGGGAGGAAGAACCGAAGGAGGAGTTGCTGGAGGTCATCGAGTTCTTGAAACACCCCCAAAAGTATCAGGTGCTGCACGCCAAGATTCCCCGGGGGCTTCTGCTGGTGGGGCCCCCAGGCTGCGGGAAGACGCTCCTCGCCAAGGCGGTCGCTGGAGAGGCAGGGGTCCCGTTCTTCTCGCTCTCCGGCTCCGAGTTCGTGGAGGTCTTCGTGGGGGTAGGCGCCAGCCGCGTTCGCGACCTGTTCGAACAGGCCAAAAAGAACGCCCCCTGCCTGGTATTCATTGATGAGATCGATGCGGTGGGCCGCCATCGTGGGGCAGGCCTCGGCGGCGGGAACGACGAGCGAGAGCAGACGCTGAACCAATTGCTGGTCGCGATGGACGGCTTCGAAGACAACATGGGGATCATCGTGATCGCGGCCACCAACCGACCGGACATCCTTGATCCCGCGCTGCTGCGACCGGGGAGATTTGACCGGCGCATCATTGTGGACAACCCGGACAGCAAGGGCCGCAAGGCGATCTTGGAGGTCCATTTGCGAGAAATACCTGTTGGACCTGACGTCAACGTCGACGTGCTCGCTAAGCAGACGCCGGGCTTCTCCGGTGCGGATCTGGCCAGCGTGGTGAATGAAGGAGCGCTCCTCGCCGCTCGGCGAGACAAGGACCGTGTCAGCATGGTTGACTTTGATGAGGCGGTCGAACGCGTGATCGCGGGGCCTCTGCGGCGCAGTCGCGCCCTGACTCCGAAGGAGCGTGAGATGGTGGCCTACCATGAAGCCGGGCATGCCATCCTGCGCAAGCTCCTGCCTAAGGCCGATCCGCCCCACAAGGTGACAATCGTCTCACGCGGGATGGCGCTCGGCTATGTCATGGGGGCGCCACCAGAAGACCGCTACACCCGTACGCGGTCCGAACTACTCGCGGAGGTCAGCGTCGGCATGGGTGGCCGCGTCGCTGAGGATTTGATTTTCGGCGAGATTACTACCGGAGCATCGAACGACTTTGAGCAGGCGACCGGCATGGTCCGCCGGATGGTGACCAATTTCGGCATGTCGGACAAGCTTGGTCCCGTCACGCTGGGCAGGTCGGGTGGGCCGGTCTTTCTCGGCCGCGATATGATCGACAGCCGAAACTATAGTGAAGAGATCGCCTACCAGATCGACCAGGAGGTCCGCCGTATCATCGACGAGTGCTACCAGGTGGCTCGGCAAACGATCGAGGCAAACCGGGAGAAGCTAGTGCGGGTGGCGAAGGCCCTGATCGAGCGCGAAACCCTATTCGCCGAGGAACTGGACGACGTCATGGCGGGAAAGGTGGTGGCGCTGGAGCCTTCGCGGCCAACCAGTGTTGAGGCAGGCCCAGAAACTGCGGCTGTGCCAACCGCACCGTCGGCGTCGCCACCAGCTTGACGGAGCTAAATGGGGCAGTCACTTCTTCTCCCTGTACCTCTCCAGGGGCTTGTGGTCGGGTCGCGTTGAGCCACTCTACGATATGCCTGTCCCATGAGGTCGGACTTGCCACTCTCTGTCAGCTCACCTACCCGTAGTAGCCAGATACCAGAACTTGGCTGAAGGCAGCGTATCAGAAGCATCTCCCTGAATTGGTGAATAAAAAACCCTCTCACGAACATCCGTGAGGGGGTTAATTTTTGTCGGTCGTTTAATACAGTAAAGCTCAGGCCACTTTCTTCCTTCGCCTCACATACAGTACGATACCGATGGCCGTACCTGCAACGATCGTTACCAGGGTAGCCGGACTGCTCACAAAGGTCGAAGCACCACGACCAGCAGTGTTGGTTGTCTTCAGCCCGACGGTGAAGGGAAAACTGAAGGTCGGGTCGTGGGCATGATACACTTCTTCCTCTGCTACGTTGGTGTGCTTTTGGCTCACCGCCACGGCCTCATCATGACTATGGCTTACCTCCCTCACTACACCACCGGCGAGGGATCCGCCGACGTGCTCATCGATCTCCACAACCGCCTTGTACTTCCCGGCCCTCGCAAACTCCGTCTCCGCTCTTACCACGCCAGAGGGATAGACTTGCTGTGGAATATACAGGACCGTTCCAGAGTCGCTGCGCTCTGAGGCCTCAACTATGCGGACGGCCACCGGGATCCTTCGAAGCACATCACTGATGAGATCAAAAGTCAGCGTCGTCTTTCCTGTTCTCGGTATGTCTCGGCAGTAGGACCGAAACTCTTCCTTCATCGCATCGACGTACCGCTTCAGATCCGCATCCTTGAGTTCCTTGAGCTGAGCCAACTGCGAGGCCGTTCCCGCTGTCGCATGTTGATAGGCGCTGAAGTGGACAAGATACTGCCCCTTTTCGCTTGAGCAGAGATCATTCTCGGTGATCCCACCCATGCTCCCGCCACCGTGAGCCCATGCCTGCGATGCTCCAAACGACACCAGCAGAACGACAAACCCAATCGAAGCCAACCGCTTCATTCCCCTACCCTACTTCCTTCTCCTTGCCTTCCTGGCCTTCCTGTTGCGACGCTTCCAGCCTGGCGAGATATCGAGATTTGTAGTGTGGAGGTTCCACCCGCTGAAATCTCCGAACAGAGAAATCAGCGAGTGGAACCCCACGCACCATTATGCCTGGTTGACTAAAGTCATAAGAACAAATATCAGCATTATCAGCAGCGCGAGATTCATCCCTTGAGCAGCGAATTCCATAATCGTCTCTCTCCTTTCGCTACTTGTACTGGCTAGTCGGTCGCCATTTGCCCCCGCCAGACAAGGCGGTTGCGCCACCCTCAAAGGACGGGATGACAGGTCCACCAACCTCCACAATTTGTCGGTTCTTGTCTGCATCAAAGAACTCAAGCAGGCCGCCGTATCGACTGTCTGAGTCATAGATCAACTCAGCCAGCCTCTGGTATTCCCATTCCGCATCGGTGGCATCCACCGATATTGTCGCGGTCTGACCAGGATTGATGGGACCGGCCGGCTCAACCTTGATCTTGAGCCGTGAATCCGGGAACAATGCCGGATCCCGGAATTGCAGATTGGCCGTGATGAATCCCCCCACATGCTGAGGCTTGCCCGAACCGTTCGTGACCTCGAGGACCATCCCAAGAGAACGCCCAGGCACAGTATAGACCGCAGTGATAGGTCTGGCCTTTATGGTCGCATGGGCATACGGCGTAAACTCCGTCGTGGGCTTCAGCTCAGGCGCATGCATTCTACCTGTCTGCAGTGGAATCGTAATGGGGAAGGCACCGTTGGTCGTGACGTAGCCGATGGCCACAATGACGACCGTCGCAACAACGAGAACCATTGCCAACGTCCGATCGCCGGCACTGACAAGCTCCTCCTCAGGCACAACCCCCACCTGGAAGAGACGCCGAACAAACGGCCGCCTCACCCACCACACCAGCCAGAAGACCCCCATGAAGGTCCACAGGAGCCACCAACCGATGATCCGACTTCGTCCATAGGTTTCCATATCTACCGTCTGGCCATCGATGGTCGTGATCGTGTTGGTAAAGTTGCTCCAATCGCCGTCGACCGTGACAAATTCGCCTCCACCGACCAGAGGCCCTCCACCCTCGATATTCACCATCGGGTGGACGTGATAGGTCCCGGTAACCCGCCCCATAATACCCATTCTATAATCATAGTCTCCACCGAGTACCGTACTGGTGGCGTTAATGACAGGCATGCCATTCATCCATGCCTCTTTCTTGAGCATTGATGGGCCTGGCACAGAGTAGTGCAGAAAGATCGACTCGGGGAGATTGACGGCCCTCGGCCATTCACTGAATGTGTGGAACTTCCCGGTGAGGTCCATCGTCTCACCAGGCTTGACTCGGGCCTTTGACCATTTCGTATCATAAAATGTTATCGTGCGCATCCGCATAAACGGCTCCTGCGACCGCTCACCATGGGCCCATGCCGTTGCCGCGGACAGAGCGATCGATCCCATGATGATCGCCGACAACGCCGCTCGTCCTATCCTCATCGTTGTCCTCCCAAATTCGTGGGTAAGAGTCAACTTATCGCATCGCCACATGGGGTATTCTCTCGCTTGCAGACCCGCTTCGAGAAACCCCACGGCCCGCGTCAATGATAGCTACGTCCGCGAGAGCCATACCGGCTTGCTAATTACCTTCCCCATCCACACCCACCAGAGGTAGATAATCCCGCTGATGAACCCGGCGAAGAACGAGGAGACCGGCGTGACATCCCGTCCGAAGGTTCGCAGCGTTCCCCGCTCCACGATCCTGATATACTCCGGTGTGGCGGAGCGTACATACTCCATCCCCATCAGGTCAGCGATCGACATGAGCGGCCCGCTTGGATGCTTATAGGCCAAGTGAAACGGAGCGAGCCAGGTCCAGTTTGACGGATAAAACAGCAGAGACCACCCCATACCGCCGAACAGCGCCGTAAACATGTAGCTTCCTGTCATCATCAGCGTGACGTCCAGAAAGATCGCGCTGGGAATCATCAGACCCGGGGCAGTAAAGGTGGCCGGGAACCAGGCCCAATAGTAGAAGTTAAAGACGCGATTCATCCATTGACCGAAATGAAGCGTCATGACGCAAAAGGTGGCGCCGATCGGAAGGCGCATCTTTTCCCACATGAAATATTGCGTCGCCGCGGGGAAGGTGATCAGCAGAATCGGCGTCAATGTGACCCACCAGCGTCGATCCTTCCAGTCCAACCAGAAGTCCCAGTCGCCGACGGTCAGCATCTGGTGAATGTGATACCCCGCAACCGTACCCGTAAACGCAGCAACAATAACAATAATGTCGAACTTTCGCTCCAGGCTTAGAGCTTGCTGTTGTGTCAAGAGCGCCATAAGCTCTTCCCCTCCTCGAGGGGAGGGGGGCGGAAGGCCGCCCCCCTCCACTATTTGGAACTGTGGACTTCGAGGACCTTCAACAAACGATCCTCAACGAGGTTCGTCATGCAGTCGCCTTACCACCACTTGTAATCTTGATCAGCTCAACGATGCGTGGGCACATGGCCGCCGCCACGCCATAGACGCCAAAAAGGCACCAGCCGAGCGTGACGAAGCCCCAGTGCAACGGCGCCACAAACAGTTCCTCCATGATCCAGAAGGTGTGGCCCCACTCGTTCAGCGCCACATTCACAAAGATCATCGCAGGGCCGCCGACTGTCAGAATAAACGGCAGGGAGTGTGCTTTCGAAAATAGGGGAATTCGAGTCCTGGCCCACATGTAGGCGCTGATCCCGATGATGATGTAGATCGGGTAGCTGAGATAGAACTCAATGATGTGACTCGGCGTGAAGTCCGTATCGCGGATCACCGTCTGGTGCCACGTCCCGTCCTGCTCGGTAAAGAAGCTGGCGCCCCAGTAGACGGCCCAGGCGAACGTGACGATCCACTGTCCGAGGCCCCAGAACCGCCTGAGTTCCTCCTCCGGCGTGATTCGATCCAGATTCCGATCGCGAGTCTTCCAGATGTAGCCAAGGACAAAGATCAGCGTTGAGCCCTCGATGATCAACTCGCCGATCAGCATGTTCCACCAGTAGACCCGGAAGTCCTCGGAGAAAAAGTCGAGGCCTTTCGACCATGAGAAGTACTGCTGGTAGATCCGGATACAGATGTAGAAAAGGCTGATAGCGATCTGGCATTTAAAGAAGGTGCCCCAGCCAAACATCTGCTCGGCTGACTCAGCACGCTTAGCCGGCGCGGCTTCAGTCCTGTACTGTGCCATTCGATTCTTCCTCCTTACACTCTCATTAATTTACATGACGTAGACTGTACTGCCCTTGGTATCTCACACTCTCTTGCTTTCCGTTGGCGCCGATTCTCACCTCCTTTGCCACCACTCACGCACCAGGTTTAAGATGAAGGGCGTTGTTTCTCCGGGAAAGATGCTCTTTCGGAAACCTTGTTCTAGGAGAAATTATCGTATACCGCCCTCGGAATGACTGTCAAGCCTTTTTTACCTTCAGGACCCGATTCAAATCTCGATCTCTTAGCGCTTGCTTCCATTCAATGCTTAAGATATCAAGTATACAAGGATGATGCCAAACATAGTTATAATCCGACCCCAGCTTAGCTTCACTCATGAAATCAATAAGTTCGGATGCTGACTTAGGGGAGAGACGGCAGACTGTAAAAGAATTCCTAATGAATTTGAACTAATATGTCTCACTCTACGACACCTGTCGCACACCACATGGCCTACTCCGAGGCAATCAACGTCTGCCGTTTCAGCCCGAACTGCTCCAGCTTCCGGTAGAGCGTGCTGCGGGAGATGCCGAGTTGCACCGCCGCCTGCGAG
>NZ_JAQUOY010000010.1 GCF_028716865.1 Candidatus Methylomirabilis sp.
GGCGCTCAAGCTCTACATCCGCTTCTACAACCACCACCGCCTGCACTCTGGCATTGACTACCACACGCCGGAAGAGTATGAGGGATTGGTGACGTGAAGTCGTGTCCACTTTTTCGGGGGAAGATCCACGCCTCCTAACGTCGGCGCCCCTCAGCTTGGTTCGTTCGACGGAAGAGTCGCCGTATTGACAAGGATATCGTCGCAGGCTATGGTGAAGCCATGAGCAAAACGATAGAATTTGAAACCGAATTGACTGGCGGTCCCACTCTGAGCATACCTCCGGAGATTGCCGCCGCTTTGCCGTCAAAGGGAAAGGTGACAATTGTGGTTGTTGTGGACATGGATCCCGAGGACACCACATGGCGCAAGGCGGCCTATGAGCAGTTTCTGAGTGATGACTCAGAGGACGACGCAGTCTATGACAAGTACCGTTGAACTCGGCGACGTGTATGTCTGTGTGTTCCCTTTCACCTCCGGGCAAGGGGCCAGGGCCAGACCTGTTCTGGTCTTGATGGACCTCGGTCCCGATTGCCTCGTCTGTCGAATCACCTCTGTCCCGCATCGCGGTTTCCTCGACCTGCCAGTAACCAATTGGCAAGAAGCCGGTCTAGAGAAACCATCCACAATCAGGCTGTCTCGTTTGGTCACGGTGGAAAAGCCTCTCCTCAAGGTCCGTATCGGAAGATTGGCCCGCGCGGATTTGGATCGGGTGAGAACGCTGTGGAACGAGAAGTTCCGTCTGGAGTAATCGTCGACCCGCAGAGTGAAGGCGATGCGGGCACGCCACGCGCCTCACTTTGACCGTTTGGCGCCAGACGTTTAGTCGCGGTGAGGAATTCCTCCTATGAAGACAGTGACTATTTCTCCACGTTCTCAGAGTATTCGAGGGCTGCTCGCGCAAGCAAGTCACGATAACCTGATTCTCCGTGCACCGGATGGGCGAGAGTTCATCCTGGCAGAAATCGATGATTTTGATCGCGAGATTGAATTGACTCGCCAAAACAAAGCGTTAATGAAATTGTTGGCGGCTCGTTCCAAGCCCAAGAAGCGAATTCCCCTCGCTCAGGCGCGGAGACAGTTGGGATTGACCAAGTCGGCAGCGGCGTAAGCTGCCGCCTCACTCAGCCACTGCACCTAACCGCCGCTCGCTTGGGGTTCGGAATGAACCTGAGAGGACGCGGTGGGGGGGAGGACGGCAGCAGATAACTGGTAACGTTAGGCAAACACTACGGTTTTGTTGCCGTGCACCAGCACCTTGTCCTCCAGGTGCCAGGTGACGGCCCGCGCCAGCACCATCCGCTCCACGTGGCGGCCAATCCGCTTCAGGTCCTCCACGCTGTGACGGTGATCCACCCGCTCCACATCCTGCTCGATGATCGGCCCGGCATCCAGCGCGTCGGTCGCGTAATGCGCCGTGGCGCCGATCAATTTGACCCCGCGTAGGTACGCCTGCGCATAGGGATCCGCCCCGACAAAGGCCGGTAAAAAGCTGTGGTGGATGTTGATAATTCGGTTGGGAAACCGGCCGATGAAAGCCGGCGAAAGGATTTGCATATAGCGAGCCATGACGATCAGGTCAACCTTGCCCTCGACCAGTTGAAGCTGTGCGGCCTCGGCCTGATCGTATCTTTCCCGCGTGACCTCGATGTGGTGAAAAGGAATGCCGTAGGCCTCTACAAGTCCGCGCAGGTCGGTGTGATTGCTCACCACCATGGCAATGTCTGCCGCCATGTCGCCCGCCTTCCACCGCCAGAGTAGCTCCAGCAGGCAGTGGTCCTCCCTCGACACAAAGATAGCCAGGGGTTTGACACGGGCTGCGTACGCCAGCCTCCACTCCATCCGGAACCGATCGGCAACCGGCTCGAAGGCTCGCGTGAGTGAAGCGCCACGACTGTCCAGCTCCGGGAGGTCGAACTCGATCCGCATGAAAAAGACGCCCCCCTCCGGGTCGGTGGTATGCTGGTCCGAGTGCACAATATTGGCGCCCTGTTCAAACAAGCACTGCGACACTGCCGCCACGATGCCTGGACGGTCAGGACACGAGATCAGCAGGCGGGCACGCGCGCTCAACGTCATGGGCTCTCCTCCATTCAGAATCGCTCCAGAAGAAGCGTAGTCCGAATTCGAGGACAAGGCAAGGTGAATGACAAGGAACGTCACTGAAGCGCTTGTCTGACACGGTAAGCGTGGAACGCTATACTATCCGTATAGAGCCACCTTGAGAAGCGACGAAGGTGCCCGAGCCAGGGCATGAGATGAATTGGTTGAGTTCCAGGGCGATAACAGAGCAGGAAGTCTGGGGATGGCCTATACGCGTGAATCGATACGTGAAGCGGTCGAACGCGCCGGGGATGAGCACTGGCAGGCGCTCATCGCGCACCACGTAGACGCCTATCCCGCGAGTCGGCCCACGCCTGGTGATGTCTATCGATTAGAAGCGGAGTCTATCGCTTCGCCTTGGCAAAGCGCCCTTCCCACTGTACGCCGGGGGCGTTGGGATCAGTGGGGATATTCAGTTCGTAGTTGAACTGGTCCGTAAGGTATTCATGAATATGCCTGGCAGCCTGCTTCGCTTGTCCCATGGCCAGGATCACCGTGGAGCCGCCAGTAACGACGTCGCCGCCGGCGAAGACACCCTTCTTACTTGTATAGAAGGTCGTGGGATCCACCATGACAATGCCCCACTTGTTCGTGCGGAGCTCAGGCGTCATGCTGGGGATGATCGGGTTCACGTCGCATCCCAATGAGAACACCACCGTGTCCACCTCATCGATGAAATACTCGCCGGTGGGCAGCGGCTTTCGTCTGCCGGATTCATCCGGTTCAGACAGCTTCATCACCTCACACTTGACGCCTTTGACGAAGTGGCGCTCGTCACCGATGAACTCCACGGGGTTGGACAGCCATTTAAAGTTGATAAACTCCTGCTCGGCGTGCTCCAGCTCCTCCGTCCTGGCTGGGGCCTCCTCGTGAGAGCGGCGGTAGTAACAGGTGACATCCGCCCCAAGCCTCTTGCCGGTACGAAGTACGTCCATGGCGGTATTGCCGGCGCCGATGACCGCCATCTTCTTGCCTTGGTAGAGGGGCGTGGGATAGTGGGGGAACTGGTTGGCGTTCATGAGATAGATTCTGGTGAGATATTCGTTGGCAGAATAGACACCATTCAGATTTTCGCCGGGAATGCCCAGCATCTTCGGTAGGCCGGCGCCGGTGCCGATGAACACCGCATCAAATCCTTCCTTTTCCAGCAGGTCATCGATGGTCAGGATCTTGCCGATGACCATGTTATAGACGAACTCGACCCCCATATCTTCAAGCAGCTTGAGATCTTCGTCAATGACCTCCAGCGGCAGGCGAAACCGAGGGATGCCGTATACCATCACACCCCCGCCCCGGTGGAACGCCTCGAATACCGTCACCTCATGGCCGCGGGTGCGAAGCTCGTAGGCGCAGGTCAGCCCCGCGGGACCGGAGCCGATAACGGCCACCCGCTTGCCGGTCAAGGGTGGCATGTCCGGAATCCGGTCCAGCTTGTGCTCCCGCTCGTAGTCCGCCACAAACCGTTCCAGATTGCCGATGCCCACCGGATCATTCTTCTTGCCCACAACGCACACCGCTTCGCACTGCTTGTCCTGAGGGCAGACCCGGCCGCAGGCGGCTGGAAGGAAGTTGGTCTCTCGAATCTTTTTTGCCGCGGCGCCGATGTCCCCCTCCTCAACCAGCTTAATGAAGGCAGGGATGTTAATGCCTACGGGGCACGCGGGCACGCATTCGGGCTTCTTGCACTGAATGCACCGTATAGCCTCGTCCATGGCCTGCTCCTGTGAGTAGCCGACAGGCACCTCCTCCCAGGTGTGAATGCGCAGCCCTGCCGAATGCAACGGCATGACGTTACGCGGCTTCTTCATCCGCTCCTTCGAGCTTAACCCCTTCGTGACTTCTGCCATGTTGACGTCTCTCCCTTATCGATGCATCGCCTCAAAGGCGATCTTTTCCTGTTCCACGAACATCTGCTGGCGCTTCACCAACTCGTTGAAGTCCACCTGGTGCGCGTTGAAATCCGGCCCGTGATAGCAGGCGAACCTGGTTTTGCCGCCTACCGTCACCCGACAGGCGCCGCACATACCGGTGCCGTCCACCATGATGGCGTTCAGCGAGACCCATGCCTCGATCCCCTTCCCCTCCGTCATCTTGGCGACGGCCATCATCATCGGCACGGGGCCGACCGCCAACACCATGGACACCTTCTCCCGCGCCATGATCTTCTCCAGCGCGTGGGTGACGAAGCCTTGAATGCCGACCGACCCGTCATTGGTGGTGACGAACACCTCGTCGCACACCGCCTTGAGCTCGTCCACCAGTATCAGCAGGTCCTTCGTGCGGGCGCCCACCACGCCGTAGACCTTGTTGCCGAGCTGCCTCAAATCCCGCGCCGTGGGGATGACGGCGCCCGTGCCGTAGCCGCCACCGAGCACCACGCAGGCGCCCTCGTATTTGGTCACATGGGAGCGCTGGCCCAGCGGCCCCACAACGTCCTGGAAGCTGTCGCCCACGTTTTTCTGTGTGGCCTCGGTGGAGGTCCTGCCCGCCGCCATGATGACGATTTCGATGTACCCTTTGTCCCTGTCCCATCCGGCAATGGAGAGGGGGATGCGCTCGCTGTCAGAGTTGGGCCGCATGATGATGAACTGCCCGGCCTGTATCTTTTTAGCCAGAAGCGGCGCGTTGACCTTGAAGTAGTACGTGTTGGCGCACAGCTCCCGCTTTTCAAGTATCGAAAAATCCTGGTGGTATCTGCCCCTGGATAGGTTCTCGCTTGCTTGCGAGCTATGCTGGCAGTAGTGAAGCTGATATTCGGCTTCACTACGGACGATAAAGGCACTGTCCCAGTCGAAGTGATCCATCCCGAGGATGGCACGGAAGGCGTTGTGACTTTTCTCCACCTGCTCCGGCGTGAAATAGGAGTGGCGAACGCCTTTGCCTATGGCGCGCACGGCGTGCCTGCGGACAAGGGGCGACGGATCCGCAAGACCGGCGAACAGCCTGTCAAACAGCATCGTCCGGTCCGCATCGCTGATCGTCTCAGGGGGGATGCGGTTGAAGATCCGCCCCACACAGTACAAGGCGGCGGACTTCACCTGTTTATTGGAAGACTCTGCGCATCTGACGGCCTCAGGCAGGATCCTGGCAATGGCCGGATCGGTGAAATGTCCCGCCGCCAACAGAAGGTTTATTTGCGCGTAGTCGTCGCTCCTGCTCGTATCGAACCAGGAGCGAAGCAGATCGACGACAGGAGCGCCGACCTGCCCCAAGGCGCCCGCGAAATGCTCCGCCGATTCCGCATCAGCCTCAACGAGTTGCTCGATCATCCACTCAGCCACCTCTGCGCCAAGAGAGGCCAGGACCGACTCGCTCTGATCAATGAGTTGAGACAGTTCCGCATCGTCGCCGGGATCGCGGTAGAAGGTAGTGGAGATCGCCGCCGCCAGTTCCTGCTTCTCCTCGGAAGAGAGGTCGGAAAGCGTCGACACCTCCGCTAAGGCGGCCTTTAGCTGGTCAGTGTTCTGGGATGAGATGTTCGCTGTGATGTTGTTGATCCTATTTGTCATCGGGGCAAGCTTCCTCCTAAAATCCTTCACCTCTTACGCTTTTGCTTGAGCAGAAAATACGCATTTATGATACACAATATTTCACCAGTTCACAACCAAATCTGCAATCCCCCAGCAGTTTCAAAACTTTTGTCCGGATGTTGTTGATCCGCACCCTGCTCGCGGCGCCAGCAAGGCGGTTTATCGGAATCGAACGTCAAGTCGTTTTTGCGGACGCGGCAAGAGTGCGGTCCTTCCAGGAAAGCGTCGCCTCCCCCTGAACAGTCTCCAACCCAGATGCCGACCACCCACTTATTTAGATCCTTTCGAAATTGCTGTCAATCATCTGATGTCTTCAATGGGAGGACACGACAGAGTCACCTGTCGAGTTGCACCCAACCTCGGAGAAAGCGCTTGACATCCCGCGCGTTCCGCATTGATATTGCACGTAGCATGCGGTTGAGTCCTGCGGTCAGCGGGTGCGGAGGATAGGATTTAGGATTAAGGATGGGTTATAAGAAGGCAGGATATATCCCGGCGCTGGGCTGGAATTTCCTCACCCCACTCTACGATCCCCTCGTTCGCCTTACCACACGCGAGATGAGCTTCAAGAGTCGCCTCCTGGATGAAGCAGGCCTCGATGAAGCCGCTCGGATTCTGGATGTGGGGTGCGGCACGGGAACACTACTGTTGTTGCTGAGGCGCAGGTTAAAATCTCTGTTGGCTATTGGCCTGGATGGTGATATGAACGTGCTGGGCATTGCGAGGTCAAAGGCCCACAGGCATGTCGAGGACATTGCGTTCGTTCAGGCGTTCTGCTTTGCGATCCCTTTTGCCGATGGCGCGTTCGATCGAGTCCTCTCGAGCCTGATGCTGCACCATCTGACACGATCCGAGAAGACCCGAACGCTGCAGGAGATCTTTCGCGTTCTGCGCCCCGGGGGAGAGTTGCACGTCGCCGACTGGGGGCGACCCCACAACCTGCTGATGCGCGCGTTGGCTTTTTCTGTGCGTCTCGGTGACAGTTTCGCCAGAACTGCTGATAACGTGGAGGGACGCCTGCCTCTGCTTTTCCGGGACGCCGGATTTGAGGACGTGGCGGAGACAGCGAGGTATGCGACGCTATTCGGTACATTGTCGCTATACAGGGCGCGCAAGCCACCTACGACTGCCGCTCAGCGGCACGCAGGCAGTTTCTCTGCGCACTCGCTAACCGGCGTATGAGGCCACGGCGCAAGAGTCGCCCGGTAAACACATCAGATCAGAGCGGGCAAAGGATAGGCCGTTCCGGCACGTACGTTGTAACCCTTCGCGCTTCGCGTGTCGAGCAGTACCTGCGTAGTGGACGCAACGCTCTTTTGACGGCTGGACCCTTGCAGGCCAGGCTGTGGCCGCGGTGGCGGGAGGCCGGGTCATGGGGGGAGGAATCATAGGAGGGAAAAATGGCCCCTGTATTGGCTGTGATCTTTGTCGTGATGGCTTTATTTGGTTTAGCGTGGCCCTTTCTCCACGCGTATCGAATGAAGAAGAGAAGAATCAATCTAGATAAGGAGATCCAGATTTATCAGAATCGGATTACTATAGTTACCTCAGACTCCATCTCGGGACGAGTAACGGAACAGGTACTGGGTCCCGTCACAGGAACATCGCAAATACCCGCCTCGAATGATGAGGAGCGAAAGCTGGCCGAGCGGGAGGCGATGCACAGTCTGATCAAACAAGCGTACCAGATGGGGGCTAACGCAATTATTGGTCTGAATACGGCTACAGAAAGTTTTGAGTTTACAGATCCGAAGAAGTTCGTCGTCTTCCCCGCTGTCAAGTTTACGGCCACGAAGGTGATCTATACGGGAACGGCTGTGAAACTGACCTAGTCCGATTCCAGAAGAAAGAAACCGGGAGGCATCTTATAATAGTGGGTTCAGGGGTACCAGTGCCGGCGAGCCCTGCCGTGCGGCACCTCGCCGGTGGGGCTGGTGACCATAAGCTTGGATTGTTCTGCCACCCCCTGAAAATGACTTGACTCTGTTTTCTCTGGTATGGTATCGGTTGCACGATTTCTGCTAGGTTTCTTTCCAGGTTCGTCTGTGTGCCCCACCCTACGCGACAACAAGGCAAGGGGGCGATCGCCGTTGTGCTTATCCTGGGAGTTTTTGGATGACCTTGCGCCTCCGAGCCACCACAACCCTTTTGCTGATCCTCTGGATTGGATGGTTCGCCCGTCCCGCCGAGGCTACGGATCTCAAGAATACCATCAGGAATCTCTATGGCAGCAAGGGGATCCTCCTCGAACCAATCGGCCTCCCCTTTTTCACCCAGGAGTCCCGTTTTCAGGCATCATCGCTTCAGGGACTTGACCAGCTCAATACCCAGTTGACCTCCTCAATAGGGCTTCCCTCGTTTAGCTCCTCGGTGACCGGTTTCACCTTCGACTTGGATCGCGGGATTCCGGTTCGAACCACTGAAAGCCTCGGTCCCTTACTGACGGAGCGCGCCACGACCCTTGGCGCGCACAAGCTCGATGTGACCTTCACGTACACTCGGCTGAGCTTCACCAAGCTGCAAGGCAAAGACCTCGATAACTTGGAGCTTGTGTTCCTGCGGGACGATGCTAACGGAAACGGGATCCGAGATACGAGCGGCCCGTTCAGCTTTGAGAGTGACATCATCCGCGCCAAGCTCAAGGTCGATCTCAATGAAGACATTTTTGCCTTCATCGCGACGTACGGTTTCACCTCAGCATGGGACGTGGGACTCGTCGTCCCCTTCATCCATGTTCGACTCACTGCCAGGGCTTCTGCTGCCATCTTCGATCAGTTTGGCAATCCCGGTGGCACCATAAGCGGCAGCCTCCCGATCCACCGGTTCGGGCCCAACTCCAACTGTAACCCTTCTGTCGTCCCACGCAACTCTACCGCCACCTGCAGCGCCTCCGGAGGTGGTGATGAGACCGGCCTCGGGGATATCATCCTTCGAACGAAATATAACTTCTTTCGCAACTCCAATAGCTTCGCCCCTGACCTGGCGTTTCTGGTCGAAGTGAAGCTTCCGACGGGGGATGAGGGACGACTCCTGGGAACCGGCGGGACGAACCTAGCCGGCCTCCTTATAGCGTCCAAAACCTATGGGCGATGGTTCACCCCTCACGTCAATGTCGGCTACGAGATCGACACCAAGGACCTTGAGCAGAACACCATCAGGTATGCTCTTGGTTTCGACGCGCGTCTCCTGTCAAAGCTGTCGTTTGATGCGGACGTGATCGGTCGACAGAAGCCTGAAGGAAACGGAACCGGGAACCATACCGTGGACCTATCCCTCGGCGTGAAATGGAATCCTCTCAATTCCTGGATACTCCGGGCGAACGTCCAGATTCCACTGGACAAAAATAGCGGCCTCCGGGCCGATTTTATTCCGACAGTAGGGGTCGAGTATCTTTTCTAATGTCGTAGGATCTCCTGAATGTCATTCCTGACAATTCGTACCGCCTCCCTCGTCTGTATGGCCTATATCGTCGTTGGAGCAATTGTCTTCTCCTCGACGCCGACAGAGGCAGCAAAGATCATCGCGCTCAAGAGCGCCGATGTCGATGTCTACAATGAAGCGCTGGAGGGGTTCAAGAGCGCTTTGCAGGAATCTACCATCGTCGAGTACGATATGGAGGGAGACCTCCAGAGAGGGAAGAAGTTCCTGGCGCGACTCAAGTCCGGTCCCAAGCCGGATCTCATCCTTGCGGTAGGGATCTGGGCCTTACAGGTTGTGGTCGAAGAAGTACAAGATATCCCGGTTGTCTTTGCTATGGTGCTGAACCCCACCACAGTGATCGGGCAAGAGGCTCGCAATATCACCGGGGCGAGTATGAATGTTCCGATTGAACAACAACTTGCCCTGCTGAAAAAAGTCTCGCCCCAGGTGAGGAGAATCGGCGTCATTTATGATCCCTCTCAGACCGGCTTTTTGGTGAGACAGGCTGAACGACTCGCCAAGGATCTTGGCCTCAGACTCGTGACAAAGGCTATCACCTCACCAAAGGACTCGTTTGCTGCCCTCGATGCCATACAGGATGAGATCGACGCCCTCTGGATCTTGCCGGATCTGACCGTTCTGACGTCGGAATCGGTCCAGTACATGCTGCTCTTCTCCTTCAGACATAAGATTCCCGTTCTAGGTCTCTCAGAAAATCAGGTTCGAATGGGCGCTCTGTTCGGTCTCTCTTTTGAAAGCGGGTGGGATATCGGAAGCCAGGCCTCTGAGTTGGCGAACGGGATTCTTTCCGGCAGGAGCGTCGAACAGATCCCGTTTACGACAGCAAGAAAGGTGCGGTTGGCGGTGAATCTGAAGATCGCCGGCAAGCTCGGTGTGCACATCCCGAAGGAGATCCTTGACCGGGCAGCCGTGGTGATTCGATAGCTCAAGAGAGACCATGGGTAGCGGAAGGATAAGCAGATGGTAATCAGACGGATGACCAGATTCAGGACGAAGGTCTTGTGGTCGATCATTCCGATGATCCTGGCGCTCTGCGTCCTCTTTGGTGGGATGTCGCTCTATCAGCACAACAGATTGCTGCGTCGAGAGTTTGCGAAACAGGGAAAGGCTCTCGCCAGTAATCTGGCCGCCAGCGGCGAGCTGGGCGTGTTTAGTGAGGACGAGCGGTTTCTGAACGCCTCGTTGCGCGGGATCACCGGTGAAGAAGATGTTGCCTACGTCTTTATTTACAACGACACTGGAAAGCGCCTGATCGGCGGAGGCAAGGCCCTAGCCCAATCCGGTCCAGCATCGATCATCGAACCCTTGAGCGATGAGATCCGCACACGGATCCTAGCCACCCGCCAACCTGTCAGCAGGACCCTCAAGGACGCCGCGGGCGAGTCGTTCTTGGAGTTCTACGCCCCGATCCTCTCTGCCGAAGTCCGCCTGATTGAGGAACAATTCTTCGGGATGCCCGGGTCCGATCGAGGTCCCGGTGAGAACCGAACTCGAGTCATCGGGATTGCAAGAGTCGGCCTGTCGATGCGAAACATTGATGCCCACTCAGCCTACTTGATCAAACTCTGGGCCATTCTGTCTATTATCTTTTTGGCTGCCGGCACCCTTGCCGCATACGCTCTCTCCCGGAGGATCACACAGCCGATTACCCGATTGACGGAATCTGCCGCGCGGATGGCCGAGGGACAGATCGACCAGGAAATCCCGGTCGATTCTCGGGATGAGATCGGGACATTGGCAACAACCTACAACGAGATGGCCAAGGCATTGAAACGAACCCTCGATGAGCGGACGAGGGTTGCCACGGAGCTCCGGGACTTGAACCGGAACCTGGAAGATCGGATCCGCGAACGGACCTCTCAACTACGCCACCTGCACCAGCTCGGCGTGTCCATGCAGGAACCACTCCCCCTGTCAGAACGGCTGAACTTAATTCTGAAAGGGGCGCATGAAGTTATTGGGTTTGATCGAATTATTATCTGGCTACCGGATCGCGAGGATCTTTTTCTTGAGATGGCTGCCGCTGTCGGTTTTTCATCAGCGTCAGGGACAGTTCAGGTGCCAATCTCCGACGAGGTGCCCACGTTAGCGCGGGCCTATCGAGATCGAGTCGAGATCATCATTGAGGAGAGACATGGGGTTCCCCCGGAGCTTCGGGTGCAGCCCCCGTACGATAAGGTAACAGCCCTGCGCTCTCGCAACTTCGTGGTCTTGCCGCTGATCTCTCGAAGACGTTCTGTTGGAGTCCTTGCCGCCGACAACGCGGTTAGCCGAAAGCCGATTGCGCCGCAGTTCGACCTGCTCCGCATCTTCGCCTCTCAGGCGGCAGTGGCTATAGAGAACGCCCAGCTTTTCCAGGAGGTGGAAGAGACGAACCGTCAACTCGCGCGGGCGAGTCGCCACAAATCAGAGTTTCTGGCCAACATGAGTCATGAGTTACGGACGCCTCTGAACGCGATCCTGGGATTTACCGAGTTGATCATCGATGAGGTCTACGGCAAGGTTCCAGACGAGTTGCGCGAGTCGATCGAAGATATCCACACAAACGGCCGGCATTTGCTCAGGCTCATCAACGATGTGTTGGATCTCTCAAAGATCGAAGCCGGACAAATGCAGTTGAATTTGGGTCAATACTCCATTCAGTCATTTATCGACTCTGTAATCTCAGCAACGCGATCCCTCGCTGCAGAAAAGCAACTGGAGTTGGTCAGCCGAGTTGAGGCGGGTCTGCCGTCGGCGGTCAGCGATAGCAAGCGCATCACCCAGATCCTGATGAATCTGGTAGGCAATGCCATCAAGTTCACCCCGGCAGGGGGATCGATTATCGTCACCGCCCGATGTGTACGTGTTAAGGAGTGTGAGGTACCGGGGGCGAGGCGGGAGGAGGAAGAGGCGAAGCCCTGGAACCCCGGCGATCAGATTGAGATCACCGTGGCAGACACGGGAATCGGCATTCCGGCCGAGGAGTTACAGAGTATTTTCAGCGAATTTCGCCAGGTTGATAGCTCCATCACCCGGGAATACGGCGGAAGCGGGTTGGGACTGAGCATCGCCAAGCGGCTGGTCGAGATGCATGGGGGGTCCATCTGGGCGGAAAGCCAGGTCGGAAAGGGGTCAATCTTCTACTTCAGGATTCCGCTCCGAATCCAGTGAGGGATAGACGATGAGCGGAAAACTGATCTTGCATGTCGAGGACAACGAATATAATCGGAAAATCATCAGGGACCTTCTCTCCAAAAACAACTATGAAATCGTGGAGGCTTACAATGGGGAGGCAGCGCTCGTTGCGCTGGCTCGGCAGCGCCCTGATCTCATCCTGATGGATGTTCAGTTGCCTAAGCTGTCCGGTCTCGAAGTAACTCGCACGATCAGGGCGGATCCCTTGCTCGCCCAGATTCCGGTCATCGCCATCACCTCGTTTGCCCTGAGCGGGGATGACCAGTTGGCGCGCGATGCGGGTTGTAACGCTTATATCGCGAAGCCCTTCCGGCCACGGGACCTCTTGGAGATGATTCGACGCTTCATCGGTCCATAAGTACCCGCATCGGCAAAAGATTGTTGAAACCGGCAGGAAAAGGTTGCCGGTGAGTGTGGAAGAGGACTTCTGCTGGAGGAGAGATGGAAGGGTATCGCGCAAAAGTTCTGATTGTCGACGATGATCCATCGGCCAGGAAAATTCTCCAGAGCCGGTTGCGGGTGATGAACGCGCAGGTTCTTGTCGCATCCAGCGGCTCTGAGGCCTTAGAGCAGATCCGGCGGGAGATGCCCGTGGTTGTCCTGCTTGATCTGCAGATGCCGAAGATGTCAGGGATCGACGTCCTGAGATCATTGAAGCGCGAAGGATTAGACGCGACGGTCATCGTTGTGACTGCGCACGCAAGCATTGAAAACGCTGTGGAGGCCATGAAGGAGGGCGCCTACGACTTTATCACCAAGCCTGTCGATTCACAGTACCTGGAAATCGTCCTGCGCAAGGCGTTCGAGCGGGAGTCCCTGCGAGCGCAAAATCGCTTCTTACAGACAGAGATGGAGGGTCGCCTCGTCCAGGTCGTAGCGGAAAATCCGGCTATGAAGAATCTGCTGCAGCTTGCCCGCCGCGCCGCCGACAGCAACTCAACCATCCTGCTCCTTGGCGAAAGCGGAACAGGGAAAGAGGTCTTGGCCAGAAGCATTCACCGGTGGAGTCCTCGAGCCAACCATCCGTTCACTGTCGTCAATTGCGCGGCCATCCCGGACCAGTTGCTGGAAAGCGAGCTCTTCGGCCACGAAAAAGGGGCCTTCACGGGCGCGCATCAACTCAAGAGAGGGAAGTTCGAAATTGCGGATCGCGGCACGGTATTTCTCGACGAAATCGGGGAGGTCCCGGCAAGTATCCAAACGAAACTACTCCGTGTCCTGCAGGACCATGAGTTTGAACGGGTTGGGGGAACCCGTACGATCAAGGCCGACATCCGCGTCATCGCGGCTACCAACGGCGATCTCGAGCGAGCTGTGCGGGATGGCGGCTTTCGCGAAGATCTTTTCTATCGACTGAACGTCGTCAGCATAAAGCTGCCGCCGCTGAGAGAGCGGAAAGAGGATATCCCGGTTTTGATCGATTACTTCCTACGAAAGTACGCGGGCGCGTTGAAGAAGCCTATGAAGCTCCTCGCCTTCGGTACGCTGGACGACTTGATCGCGTATCACTGGCCAGGAAATGTGCGCGAGCTAGAGAACGTGATCGAACGGGCGATGGTCTTGAGCACAGGGGACCAGATCGGCTCGGAGGACCTGCCGCCTCAAGTTACCGCAGGCCCGCGCCGCGAAACGTTCAGAGAAAAGGAGTTCCATGAGGCTGTCAAGGAGTTCAAGCGGTGGACGATTCAGGATGCCCTCAAGCGTTCGCACGGCAATCAGACGAAGGCGGCAGAGATCCTTGGACTTCAGCGTACCTATCTGGCCAAGCTTATCCGGTTACTTGAGATTAAGATTCCGAGTCTCACCGAAAAAGATCACTCTTAATTCAACCAAAAGGTTACATTCTGCGTACCTTTTCTGATTCTATATTGTATCTAATTCGGTACTATCGTCTGGTGCATCGCTTGCATCTACCAGATTTCACTCTCTTACCGAATCCTTCCTGAAGCCAATAAATCAATAAGATTGCGCCTTATTCTTTGTTGCATACGAGGTTCAGCCGCCGAGATATGATGTGGCACGCTTGTTGCTTTCTAAACATAGCAGTGTTGCAGTTTTTCCTCTGATCGTTGGTAGTGGTCGTTGCGATCGACTGTCTGAAGCGGCAGCAAAGTCGCAGGGTCGCTCAGCCGGCGATCGCTTCCCAAACACGGACGTCGCGTCCAATGGGTTAAAGCTGGAGAGCTCTCCGCTACCCCCCGGAGAGCTCTCCGCTATCCCATCCTCTCATGCATCCGCCGACTTTCTCCTCATAACTGGTCCAACCGCCTGCTGGGTTCTCGCTCTACCGACCTGATAGGGTAAAAACATTATTCAGGGGTAACCTCTCCTTCTTCTTTGACTAACGTAGCCGGAATTCGTTAAAATAATTTTTGTACTAACCGGTCGGTTTAAATGGAGCAATCATGTCTGGCGCTAAAGACCACATTATTGAGATCGCATCTCGTTTGGTGCATCTGAGGGGTTTTAATCATACGAGCATTGGGGGGATTCCGAAGGAAAGCAGCGTCGGAAAAGGGAATTTCTAACTATTTTAAAAGTAAAGAAGAGTTGGGCTATGCGATTATAGAAAACAACTTCAAGCGATTTTCAGAAGAGGTGACGGGAAAAGCCTTCGGAAATGACAGGGATGCTGCGGCGCAACCGGATGACCTTCTGGATATACTGCTTGACGCAGTAGTGTCCCAACGTTATTCAACGTTGGGACACTACTGGAAACGTATATAAGAGGAGGTCTTGGTTTCTGTGCCGGAAGGGAAACACGAAGCGCATGAAGTGTATAAAGCTATTACCTCTGAGCTCAGTCGAAGCACCTCATTCAGCCTCCACTCACCACCTTGTCCTCCTGCGACGCATCCCGCGATCGTGAACCCTGACGAACTACGCACTCGTAACGAGGTCGTGCGAGCAGGCCCATTAGTGTCCATCATCACGCCTTCCTATAACCAGGGCCACTTCATCGAGGAAACAATCTTAAGTATCTTAAATCAGGATTACCCTCACATTGAGTATATCGTCGTCGATGGTGGCTCGACTGACAATACTCTAGAAATCTTAAAGAGGTACGAGGGTCGGCTCACCTGGCTCTCTGAGCCGGATCGCGGACAATCTGATGCCATCAATAAGGGCTTTTGGCTGGCCAAGGGCGAACTCCTGGCCTGGCTCAACTCGGACGATACCTATTTGCCAGGCGCGGTGCGAAAAGCAGTCGCCCACCTTGTGGAGCATCCCGATACCATGATGGTGTACGGAGAGGGATATCAGATTGACGAAACAAGTCGGGCGAAGGGACGCTTTCCGTGGACAGAACCCTTCGATCTTTGGAGACTGGTCTACCTTTCGGACTATATCCTGCAGCAGACTACCTTCTTTAGACGAGAAGTGTTCGAGTCCATCGACATGCTGGACGAAACGCTTCACTGGGGGATGGATTGGGACCTCTGGATCCGCATCGCGAAAAAGTTCAACGTGGAGTACCTTCCTGAGTATTTTGCAAACTTGCGCCAGTACCCGGAGGCGAAAACCTATTCTGGAGGGGTCAAGCGATTCCGCGAGCTGGTCACCATAATGCGAAGGCATGGGACAAGGATGTATCCTCCGGCCTACATCATCTATGGGTTAGAAACTGTTTGGAAGAGTCTTCGGACCCTTGTAAAGCAGCTCCTCCCAGGCGGTGTGGACGGGCTTGGTGTCCTATCGCGGCTTATAAGTCCCCTACTGGGAAGCATCACCGGCGGCATTGTTCTACATGCGCAAGGCTATTATCCCGACGGCTGGGCTTCGCGGAAGGCGCATTTTCTACTGGTCAACCCTGGCCAGGCCACTTGCCTTCGCCTTGAAGGCGAACTCCCAACGCTACCCCGGGACGGCTTCAGGACGGCGATCCATGCCCAAGTCAACGGGCGGCTTCTGGACGGCCCGTTCACCGTCAAGCCCCGCTCGTTTACCTTAGCATGGCAGATCCCGGACGTGATGCGATCTTCAGCGCTCTTTGAAGTGACCCTGCTCTCGACCTCCTGGTTCGACCCAACCGATTTAGGAATCAAGAATGATCGGCGCCGGCTCTGCTATAAAATTCGCAAGCTCGCAGTCGAATAGACCCAGAGAGCAACCAGATCCCGCACGTCTGGCGACGAAGGGCGCGGGGGTGGCGTACGGGGAGTCCGGACGGAGCGTTCCCCGTGAGAACTGAAACGATAGCAGGGAGAGAATGTCGAACCGGTCTCATTGGTTGCGGCCGGTGGGGACGGGTCCTCTTGCAGAACTTTCGCCGCCTTGCGCGAGACGTTCTCACCAGATGACGAGAGGCTTTTCCGACAACACGACCCTGGCTTGCTCACCAGATATGGTTATGTTCGAGACGAGGATGACACATCAGCGCCCACTGCGCGCCGCGAGCTTCCTGCAATTGAGCTGAGAATTGAAATAACCCCGCAGCCAGAGCGACGGCCAATGTCTTTCTCTCCCCGTCCGGTTTTTCAGAAGGTCGAACTCCTCGCGGACCTCCCGGGAAAAGTGTTCAGTCACAAGACCGCCATTTACGAGCAGCATCTCGCGCCCTATTCGACGATCATGGACGCTCAGATCGGGGAGGGAACGATCCTCGGGAAGAGCTATCTCTCTAGGAGATACGCAGATATTATACGTTGGCCGATTCGGAGACTCGAATACTCCTTTGTATTGCATCATGCGCTTCCCGTACTGGAAAGAGGGCGGCGCCAGAAGGTCCTAGGTGCGGGCTGCGGAGTTACTCCCCTCCCCCATTTCTTTGCATCGATGGACGCTGAAGTAGACGCGGTTGACTTTGACGAAGGAGTGATCGAGACGTTGAAAACGGCAAGAGTGAACGAGGTCTACGGCTCTCGCGTGAACCATCAGTGGATGGACTTACGCCGATTGGCATTTAGCGATTCGACATTTGACCTTGTCACGTGCGCATCGGTGATCGAAAGTCTTGCCAACGGGGATGAAGCGCTGGTTTTGTCAGAACTCGTCCGCGTCCTGAAGCCCGGTGGGACGGTTATCCTGACCACATATGTTGGCGCCAGCGATGATCGTCTCGCGAATCTCAAGGATCGCAAATACGATGAGCCGTTTCATTGGCGTACGCTTGATGGCCTCTTGGCCCCCTATGTAGAGATGCTTGAAGGAGGCCTGGACAGTCTTAAGATCCTGAGCGGACTGCAAGGTGGCGACATCGAACGATTCTGGACTGCTCACAGGGATGTAGGGTCATCATGGCAAGGGATTCGGGGCTATGTCGCCATGGGGATCGTGCTTTCAAAAACAGCTCAGGCCGATTGCGCGCAGCGCGCTGCAGATGTGCATTCGCGGAGCGGAAAGTCAGTAGAAGGAGAGGACCGTCATCTTGAATCCTGGAGGTCGGACGCGGCTGATGCCATGCTAAAGTCCCAAATCCACCGAACCATCGAGCTTAAACGTGCCCTGGAAGAGAAGGAGGCGGTCATCCAGGAGCAGAAGCGAGCGATCGAAGCGTATAAGGCACACATGGAGAACTGTCAACACCTACAGATTACTGGTCAAGGACACGTCATCCACAGGTCTGAGCTGTCACGACTTGTGGCGGCCCTCAAACAGCTCTTTGGGCGAAAGTCCGTCCGTGACAAGGGGGAGAAGCGGCAGCCATGAGATGATTTCAAACTGGACTCACTATAATTCTGGCTCAGCCGTGTGTTCCGACATGTTTGAGCAGAGTCCCGAGCAACGGTTGATTGTGACCTGCAATCCCGTGCGGCCCCTGAAATTCGGCGTGCCCAATCGCCGCCAACTGGGCCTGCCGATATTCTCGATCGCATTCAGGCCCTTAGGGGACGCTACGGGATCGTCAGGACTCCGACGCCGCTGAATCGGCTTTGCTTAAGGAGCTGAAGAGCGTGATTGGCCTCATCCAGGGGTCGGACTCATGGTGATGCCGGCAAGTGAGATCGTGCCGCCCTTCCTGAGGACCCGAAGCGCCTGCAGCACCAGCCGTCCAACAGGCGCAAAGATGACCGCGCTATCGAGCAGTCCAGGCGGGTCGTCCTCAGCCTGACCCGTCGAGGGGGCGATACTGCTCGCGAAGGTGAAGAAGGATATTACCATTCTGGAGCGCTGCTTTAAGGAGTTGAAAAAGTACATCCGGATGTATGTTGATTGCAGCGAACCGCTCCGCGTCTAAACGAATACGCCGAGCGTCAAGTCATAGTATGTACAAGGTTAAAACCTAACAGACCAGGGGCGACATGTAATGAGTCTATAGAACACACGGACGACAGTCCATGCTGCGAGGATGAAAGAACATGGCGACAATCATCGAATACACCGATCAGAAAAGGCCGACCAATAGCTATCCAAAGCGGATTATCTCACCGCTCACGCCTAGCCCATGCTGTTACTCAAAAATGGAACAGATCGGAGTGGAACAGCACGAAGAAGGCTGGAGTTTCATTTATAAACGTTGCAAGAAGTGCGGTTTTGCTGTCCGCCACGTAACCGCACGGGACCCACAACTCCTCACGAAGAAAGGTCCTCGCTTCGATCACCAGGAGTTGATCGGTTTCCACAACTAGAGCTGCCCGAAACTTGCCTCCCGCATTATCCTCCACCTGTGGTATACTTTTTGATCAAAGGAGAAATCGCAATCGCGGAGCCCAGAGATGAAAACCGATAGTCTTGTTGCAGAAACTGAAGTGAGCGCTCTGCTTGATCTTGAAGGAGAGATCGAGCGGCTGAAAAAAAATTTACATGCGGTGGTGCTGGCACACTATTACCAGGAGTCTGAAATTCAGGATGTCGCCGATTTCGTCGGCGATAGCCTGCAACTCTCCCAGCAGGCGGCAAAGACGAGCGCTGAGGTGATTGTCTTTGCCGGCGTCCACTTTATGGCGGAAACGGCGAAGATCCTGAATCCCTCGAAGCAGGTACTGCTCCCCGACCTGGCGGCCGGATGCTCACTGGCGGAGGGGTGCCCGGCGCCTCTCTTCGAACGCTTCCGGCAAAAATATCCGGACCACATCGTCATCAGCTACATCAATTGTACTGCTGAGATCAAGGCGATGAGTGACATCATCTGCACCTCAAGTAACGCAGAAAAGATCATCAACCAGATCCCAAAGGAGCAGCCGATTCTTTTTGCGCCCGATCAGAACCTGGGTCGCTATCTGATCAAAAAGACCGGCCGTAACCTGGTGCTATGGCCTGGCACCTGTGTGGTGCACGAGACGTTTTCTGAGAAGAAGCTCGTGCAGCTTATGCTGCACCATTCTCATGCTAAGGTGCTCGCGCATCCCGAATGCGAAGCCGGCGTACTGCAGCATGCCGACTATATCGGCTCGACGAGCGGAATCCTGAATTACGTGAAGCAAAGCGCGGACACCGAATTCATCATCGCAACCGAGCCCGGCATCATTCACCAGATGGAGAAGGCCTGCCCGGACAAAATATTTATTCCGGCCCCTCCGGATGGGGATTGCGCGTGCAACCAGTGCCCCCACATGCGACTCAATAGCCTAGAAAAGCTGTACCTATGCATGAAACGCCGTGCGCCGGAAATTACGCTGAATGAAGAACTGCGACTGCTTGCGTTACGGCCAATCCAGCGTATGCTGGATATGAGTTAGGACTGCCTCTCTCTTACCCCCATGCCCCTATCCCTCGTCCGGATCAACCGCCGAGAAGCTCTCAAGAGGTTTCTTGAGGAAGACATCGGTCAGGGTGATGTGACGACCCTCGCGATTGTCCCGCCCGATCAAAAGGCCATCGGCCATTTTGTAGCCAAGGCGCCTCTCGTGCTGGCGGGGATCGAGTCGGCTATCGAGATCCTCACCCTTTTAGATGAAGGCGTAGTGATTGAGAGCCGGCATCGTGATGGTGATGCGCTGTGTGAAGGCGATCGGGCAGCGTCCGTTCGTGGTCAGGCCCGGGCGTTACTCAGCGGTGAGCGTGTGGCTACAAACCTGCTGCAGCGACTCTGCGGAATCGCCACGCTGACAAGACGGTTTGTTGAGGCTGTCCGCGGGACACAGGCGAAGATTCTCGACACTCGAAAAACCACGCCGGGGCTGCGGGCGTTTGAGAAGTACGCGGTGACCGTCGGCGGCGGGATCAATCACCGCTTTGGACTTGATGACGCGATCCTGATCAAGGACAACCACATCAGGCTGGCAGGCGGTGTTCGTCCAGCCATTGAAACAGCCAGGCAACATGAGAGCCGCCGGCATCGGTTTGAGGTCGAGGTCACCACGCTCGAAGAGTTGCAGGAGGCCCTCCGGTACGACCTTGACGCCGTTCTCCTCGATAACATGAACCCGGACATGGTTCGACAGGCGGTGACGTGCGTGCGCGCTCACGAGAGCGGCGGTAAGATCATCGTCGAAGCGTCAGGTGGAATGACCCTCGACAATGTTCGGGCATTCGCAGAGGCCGGTGTCGATTGGATCTCCATCGGGGCCTTGACGCATACCGCCTCAGCCGTTGACATGAGTTTCAAAATTCACCCCACGTAATCCGGCCATGAAGACGGATGCCCTAATTATCGGCAGCGGCCTCGCAGGATGTGCCGCGGCGCTGGCGGCGGCCAAACAGGGTGTTGAGGTCACGCTGCTCACGCGATCGCCCCACCCGGAGGAAAGCAGCACCTTCTGGGCCCAAGGGGGGATCATCTATCAGGGGACGGACGACTCTCCTCAAAAGCTGGTGGCCGATATTCTTGCGGCCGGCGCAGGCCTGAGTTCGCCTGAGGCGGCGTTACTGGTCAGTCGCGAGGGCCCAAAGCTGGTGAAGGAGATCCTCATTGATGAGCTTGGGGTTCCGTTCGACGAATCTTCGGAAGATTCAACCCGATGGGACCTGACTGCCGAAGCCGCGCATTCACTTCCACGTATCCTACATCAGAAAGATCGGACAGGATCGGCGATCCAGCGCGCGTTTATCGAAAAGATGGCTTCGTATCCGAGGGTGAAGCTGCTCTGCGGAGCCACCGCAGTCGATCTACTCACGATTTCTCACCATTCGGTCGAACCGCTTGATGTCTATAAGCCCCAGACGTGTATTGGGGCGTACGTGCTGGACCAAGCGAGCGGCGAGATCTTTCCCATCCTCGCGAAGGAGACGATCCTGGCGACCGGCGGGCTCGGTCGCGTCTATCTGCATACCACCAATCCTGCCGGCGCACGCGGCGATGGCATCGCGATGGCCTATCGGGCCGGGACCCGTTGCATCAATATGCAGTACGTCCAGTTCCACCCCACAACATTCTTCCATCCCAGCGGCCGATTCCTGATCTCTGAAGCGATGCGGGGCGAGGGGGCCCGCCTGGTGAATAGCCGGGGCCGAGAGTTCATGACTGATTATCACCCCGATGGATCGCTGGCCCCGCGAGATATTGTCGCCCGCGGGATTCATCAGATGATGTTGGAATCGGGCGAGCCGTGTGCGTATCTCGACATCTCCCATAAGCCGGCCGATCTGGTCCGTGAACGGTTTCCCGGGATTTATGCGCACTGCCTGAAGTACGGAATTGATATGACCAAAGAGCCCATCCCCGTCGTCCCGGCCGCGCACTACAGTTGCGGCGGCATCGCCGTTGATGAGTGGGGACAATCAAATCTGCATCGCCTGCGCGCCGTTGGTGAGGTCGCCTGTTCGGGGTTACACGGCGCCAATCGCCTGGCCAGTACGTCCTTGTTGGAATGCCTGGTGTGGGGAACCCGGGCAGGCGCGCAGGCTGCAGCGTCTATCGCGCGGGGTGAGGAGTATTATTTTCCCCAGATTGCGCCCTGGCGGTATGAGCGTGAGCCGGTCGATCCGGCGCTGATCGCACAAGACTGGCTCAGCATCCAACAGACCATGTGGAATTACGTGGGCCTCGTTCGCAGCGAAAAACGGCTGAACCGAGCCCACGAGATCCTGCGAGAATTGCACCTTGAGATCTTAAGGTTCTACGAAAAGGCCGAGGTGACTGACGCAATGGTTGGCCTTCGTAACGGCATTCAGACCGCGCTGGCCATCTTGCTGGCTGCTCTGGAATGCCGCCAAAGCCTGGGCTGCCACTATCGCATCGACTGAGAAGAGTTTGAAGGAGCGCACCGCATGAAAGCAGTTCGATTTCATGAGCACGGCGAGCCGGAGGTCCTGAGGTACGAGGATGCCCCCGATCCTACGATCGCCCCGCATGAGGTGCTGGTGAAGGTAAAGGCCTGCGCCCTGAATCACCTGGATCTCTGGTGCCGAAAAGGGATGCTGGGGATACAGATCCCCCTGCCCCACATCTCCGGTTCGGACATCGCCGGTGAGGTGGCAGCGGTGGGGAGCATCGTGACCCGCATCAGGCCCGGTCAACGGGTGGTCGTGTCGCCAGGGGTGAGCTGTGGCCAGTGCGTCCACTGCCTGTCCGGCCGTGACAATCTCTGTCGCTCGTACGAGATCGTCGGTGGATACCGGATCAATGGCGGCTACGCGGAGTACGTCAAGGTCCCGGAGGTCAACATCCTGCTCATGCCGGAAGGCATGTCCTTCGAAGCCGCGGCGGCGTTCCCGCTCACGTTTCTCACCGCCTGGAACATGCTGGTCAATCTCGCGCACGTGAAAAGGGGCGATGAGGTGCTGGTGATGGGGGCGGGGAGTGGGGTTGGAAGCGCCGCCATCCAGATCGCCAAGCTGTTCGGCGCTCGCGTGATCGCCGCCGCCGGCAGTGACGAGAAGCTTGACAAGGCCAAGGCGCTTGGCGCTGACGACGGGGTCAACTATGCCGACCAGGATCTGGTCGCCGAGGCGCGGCGCCTCACGGCCAGGCGAGGGGCGGACGTGATCTTCGAGCATGTGGGGGGCGCTGTGTTCGAGAAGCTGATTCCGGTCCTGGCCACCGGGGGCCGTCTGGTGACCTGCGGCGCTACAGCCGGCCACCTGGCTCAGACCGATATCCGGTACCTCTTCATGCGGCAGGCATCGATCATGGGCGGCTTCATGGGACCGAAGGCCGACCTGCTACAGATCATGCGGGAGATAGCGCGCGGGACGCTCAAGCCGGTGGTGGATCGCGCCTTTCCGCTTCGGGAAGCTGCAGCCGCTCAGCGCGCGATGGAGGATCGCAAGCTGTTCGGCAAGCTACTGCTGGTGACCTGAGATGAGCATGCGCTGTGACTGTCGCCATGCTACGGTTAGTGGGTTGTTAGAAAGATAGCAAGCGGTTCCCATTCTTATAATCCACTCATTTATCTGTTGATCCACCGAACCTTATCCTGAGCATAAGCCTGAGCGTTGCCAGAGCGGTCCGGAACACCTTCATTTTGGATTCCCCCCCCTTGCGATCGTACCGAAGAATCATAGGCACCTCGCCGAAGCTCAGGTTCATTGGTCGGAGTTTCAGCAGAATATCAACCATGCATTGGAAGCCCTGCTGGTCCAGAAAGCGTTGCCCATACCTGGCAAACGCGCCTTTAATGACCTGGGCGCGGTAGGCTCGGTAACCGCTGGTGAAGTCTCTGACGCCAGGTATCGGGAATAGAATACGGAATACGATAGAGGCGGAGCGGCTCAAAAGCGCTCGTAGAAGCGGGACGCCGACCGTCCTTGCGCCATGTTGATATCGAGAGGCTATGACGACATCGTGGCCTTCGGAGATCATTTGTACCATCTCTGCAATCAGACCCGGCGTATGGGTATCATCCGCATCCATGGTCACAACGATGTCCTGATCCTCTGCCAACTGTGTTGCTGCAGTGAGTCCGTCCCGGACGGTGGGTCCGAGACCGAGATTGTGCAGGTGTTGTTCTAAGACGATGGGCATTCGCCTGGCGCACTCCTTCACGATCGCCACCGTCGCATCTTGACTACCATCATCCACAAGGATCACCTGATAGGGGAGTGCGGCCTCACGCATAGCCTCGCCAATACGATGGAGTAGCGATCCGATCGCAGCCTCCTCGTTATAAGCCGGGAGCACAACATATATTGTCCTCCGGTCCCTCGGCGGCATTTCGCCCTGAGGGGAGCGGCGATCCGTCATCGCCTGTCGCCCAACATAATCTGGACAATCCGCTCTGCGCTATGACCATCGCCGAACACCGCGCTCGGAACCGCTCTGTTGCGATAGACATGTTCATCTGTTAAGAGTCGATATGCCGCCTCAACGATCTTGTTCTTGTCGGGCCCAACTACCTCTGACACACCTATCTCAACCGCCTCCAAACGCTCACACGTTTGGCGAGTGACAAGCACCGGAATGCCCAACGCGGCGGCCTCTTCCTGAACTCCCCCGCTGTCCGTGATGATCAGCTTGGAACGGAGCATGACTTCGACGAATCTCGCATAAGACAGTGGTTCGGTCAGCCGAATGTTCGTCACCGAAGAAAGAATCGGCCGGACCTCTCGTTGAACATTCGGGTTCAAATGAACGGGATAAATGATCTCGATAGAGCTGGAGAAGGCGTTTGCCAGCTCGCGGATTCCTCTACAAATCGAGGCCAAATCAGTCCCGAAGCTTTCGCGCCGATGTCCGGTCACCAATACAATCTGGCGCCCCCGAGCTGCTATCTGTTCCAGCAGAGGATCGGGCGCCATGCTGTCGAGCAAATGGTCTCGTACATAGAACAGCGCGTCGATCACGGTATTGCCCACGACGTGAATCCGGCCAGATGGGACCCCTTCTTTCAGAAGATTCTCTCTGGCTTGTGTTGTCGGAGCGAAGTGGAGATCCGCCAGGCACGCGATCAACCTCCGGTTCATCTCTTCGGGAAAAGGGTTGCGGCGAGACCCGGTCCGTAATCCCGCTTCGATGTGTGCCACCGAGACATTCTCGTAAAAGCCGGCCAGTGCGCTCATGGCGGCAGAGGTGGTATCCCCCTGAACCACAAGCAGGTGGAGCTGATGACGCCGTAACACCTCCTGCACGCGGGCTAGAACCCTGGCTGAAAGGTCGCCTAACGATTGGTCATCTTCCATCAATCGCAGGTTTTCTACATGAACGATGTTGAGTTCACTGAGGATCGGTTCCAGAAGCTCGCGATGCTGCCCAGTCACAAAGACCTTCGGGTTCACGCCAATATGTTCGAACGCCCGAATGACCGGCATCAATTTAATGGCCTCCGGGCGTGTCCCTATCAATATCCCTATAGTGTGCATTGGGTCACCGAGCATCATTGCCTAAGTCACGCTGGGCAGTCTTCAAGGACGATAGCGTTGATGAGCCCTAGACCGCAAGCATGTACCGGCTAATCGTGAGGAGTCAATACTATTTTTATTGAGAATTGTGAAGCGGTCTGACATGGAAGTATGTGTGCAACCACCTGCGGCAAACCTGGCCCCAAAGGCAAGACTCCGGACCCGAGTGTTTTGCTTGACACCCCCGGCAGCGATGCGCTAGAAACGTGCGAATGCGTCCACGACAAACTCATCCTTTTGGGTCCGGTCGATCGTCCTTCACGTTGTACGTCCTCGGCCTGAGAAGGCAAGCGGGGCGGTAATACATCTTTCACAGGCGAGACATGAACCTCCTGGCGCGGCTGAATCCCTTCTCAAAAGTCCACGGTGAGCCGTTCGTCGAATCCGGGAGACTAGCCGGTGATTCGCCCGGCCGCTGGGCGACGGCGGTACTGCTGGTTCTGGCTCTTATTCCCAGCGCGCTCAACGCGATCGCGCTCCTGCCGGAGTTGCGACTTGACGTCCCAAGTCTGAACGATGACGCCTTCCATTACCTGATGATCCAGCGAGCCAGCGAGGCCCTGGCGAACGGCGAGAACCCCTTCGATCACTGGGGGCCAGAGCTGGATCTTGGATTTCCGCAGTTTTTCTACTACCAGCATCTGCCACACCTCGCGGTGGTTCTCCTGCATCGCCTGCTGCTGAAACAGGTGGACCTCTTCACCATCTTCAACCTCGTGCGATATCTGCTCCTGATCGGGTTTCCGCTGACCGTATACTGGTCAATGCGCCAACTAGGGTTCTCCGCCGTGGCTGGGGCTATCGGGGCCGCTGCCGCCACGCTCCTCTCGTCAAATAACCGCTCTGGCTTCGAGTACGATAGCTACGTCTGGCGCGGCTTTGGTCTGTACACCCAACTCTGGGCGATGCATCTGTTCTTCATCACGCTGGCCTGCCTGCATCGCGTCCTGACTAGAGGCGCGGGGTACGCCGCGGCTGTTGTCGCAGGCTCGTCGCTGGTCCTAGCGCACCTGATTTATGGCTACATGATGGCGCTCATGGCGCTCGTACTTTTCGTCAATGGGCTCAACCGAGCGAACGCGCGCAGACGCGCGGCCCGGTTCGCCGTTCTTGGCATCTTGGTCGCGCTGACCACCGCCTACTTCTGGCTCCCCTTCCTCCTTTTCAAAGCCTACCTGAACGCCAGCCCGTATCTTGAACGCTGGAAGTACGACTCGTTCGGAGCCAGAGACATCCTCACATGGCTGATGAACGGCGATCTGCTGGACTATGGGCGGCTTCCGGTCCTGACGGTGCTGCTCGCCCTTGGGATCGCCTCGGCCCTCTTCGCGCGCACCCGGCCTGAGCGCCTGGCGCTTGTCCTGCTCCTCTTTTCGCTGGTGCTCTTTTTTGGGCGTCCTACTTTGGGCAGGTTGGCGGACCTCTTGCCGATGCACGAAGGGCTCCAGTTCGTTCGCTTTAACGCTGGCGTCCACATGGCGGCCATCCTCCTGATGGGCGTGGGTGGTGAGTGGGTCTGGCATCGGTTAGCGCGGCTTCCGGGACACTCCCATACAGTAGCCGCAGGGCTGCTCCTGCTTGTCCTAATGGCCCCGGCCCTTCGCGAACGATGGGAGTACTACGCCTTCAACGCCCAGTGGATGAATCGAACGAAGCAGGCGCTCGATACGGATCAGGATGCGCGCACGATTCTCGCCGCACTCGCTGAGTTACCGCCGGGCCGAACCTATGCCGGTCTGCCGAGCAACTGGGGACGGGGGATACAGGTGGGCGATCTGCATTTCTATGACCTGTTGACCCTCCACCGGATTGTGACAACCTCGCCCCAACATGCAAGTTTCTCGCTGAACGCCGATCTGACCTGGGAATTCGATGACCGGAACCCGGCTCACTATAATCTTTTCAATCTGAAGTATGTGGTGGCGCCACACGGCCTAGCCATGCCCCCGTTCCTGCGCCGCGTCAGGGAGACGCCGCGGTACATCCTTTATCAGGCCGAGACCAGCGGCTACGCCCAGTTTGCCAGCATCAGCGGGTTCAAGGACGTCAGCTCGCAGTCGAGTCTTTTATCCGAAAACCGAAGCTGGCTGGTAAGCCCGAATCCCGGAGCCGGGCGATTCATCCGCTATGGCTACCCTTCTGGAAGCGACGGATCAGAGCGGTCTGCGACAGGGGGTTGCCCTGGTGGCGGGGCCATCAGCGAGGAGCGTATATTGCCGGGCCAGGTCGAGTTGCGGGTCGAGTGTTCTGAAGCTTCGGCCCTTGTCCTCAAAATGACGTACCACCCGAACTGGCGGGTCGCCATTGACGGCCGGCCGCAGCGTCCGTTCATGGTATCCCCCAGTTTTATTGGCATCGACGTGCCTGCCGGTAGGCATCAGGTCCGCATGGAGTATCACTCCCCCTGGTACAAGACCGCATTGCTCCTCCTCGGCGTTTGTACGCTGGTCGCAACGATCCGGTTTCGACGCCGGTTTATCCAGCTCGACGCGCTCGTCTCTTCGCAGCCCTGACCGACCAGTCACTGCTTGTGGCGGTTCAGCTCAGCGGCCTTCGCCAGCGCCGCCTGGGCTTCCGCATGGCGTCCCTGCCGCGAGAGCGCCAGGCCAATATAGTAGTGAGTGTCGGCTCGCTTCGGATCCTCGCGCAACGCCGCCTCAAGCCACCGGATTGCCTCATCGACCTGGCCCAGCTCAAGCAGCGTGACGCCGAGGTTGAACAGGCCCATCGGGTGCGTGGGAGAGGCCTGGAGGACCTGCCGGAAGGCCTCGGCGGCCGTCGTGAACTGCCGCTGCCTGTACAGAACGACCCCAAGGTTCAGCCGGGCATCCAGGAACTGCGGGTCGGCCCTCAGTACCGCTTCGTACTCGCGCTGCGCCTCGGCGTACTGTCCCCGCTCGTTATAGATCTGGGCGATGTTGTAATGGGCATGAGGATTCGTGGGATCACGCTGAAGTACCTGTTTGTACGTCGTCAGCGCCTTGTCATATTGCCGGATCGCTTGCAGGCGAATGCCAAGAGTCAGAAGCGAGTCAGTGAGTCCCTGGATGGCGGCTCCACTGGGAGCGGTTTCCCTGGATTGGGGAGGTGTGGGGGTCGGCCGGACCTTGAGCCAGTACGCCCCGCTCACCAGGCTCACGAGGAGCGCCGCCAGCAGCAACTGGCCCCAGGAAGTGGGATTACTCGGACTTGCGCTGTTCATGCTAGTGGCGATCAGATCGGATTAGCCGGGTTTGGCTTTGTCGCCGGCTATCTCCCGGTTGATCATCTTCAGAAAAGCCTTGGCCTCCGGGAAGTTACCCTTGAGACTCAAAGCCCGTGTGAGTTCGGCTGCGGCCCGGTCTTTCCGTCCCAGACGATAGTAGACCTCTCCAAGCAGGGCGTGCAGATCGGCATCAGGCCCTTTGTAACGAAGGGTTTCCTCAAGCTGCGTGGCCCCCTCCGGAAGCATCCCATTTTCAAGGTAGAGCGCCGCCAGCTCCATCCTGGCACTCACATTCTTCGGGTTGATGTTCAGGCTCTCCGCGAGGACCCTTTCAGCCTCCGCGGGCCTCCCTGTCTTGGCATACACCAGACCCTGATTGTGGAGGGCCGCAGCCCGCTCCAACCCGGATAGCAGCGGGGAGCGGAAGGCTTCGCTGAGCTCCTGTTCGGCCTGGTGGAACTGTGATCGTCCGAGGTAGGCCAGCGCGAGGTTCACTCTCAGGCCGGGAGACGGCGAGGCCGAGAGCCGTATCGCTTCGCGAAACTCCCGTTCAGCTTCGTCAAAGCGACGAAGCGTCAGCAGCACGACGCCCAGGTCGCTGTGGGTGCCCACACTGTGTGGCTGGATGCGCAGGGCCTCGACGAGTTCCTGTCTGGCCGGGTCATAGCGGCCCTGTCGGAGGTGCATCCCTGCAAGGGCGATATGCGCTCGCGCCGATTGGGGGGAGGTCTGAACGGTCCTGGTCCAGAGGGTCAGCTCATCCTTCCAGTCACGATTACGCGCGACGGTTCGGAGACCAAGCAGCAGGACGATCAGGGCGAAGGCAGCCGCAATGGCGCGTGGGTTCCTGCTCCGGGTAAGGAGCCGCTCCACCAGGACGGCGGCCGCGAGGCAGAAGCCGGCGGATGGCAGGTACAGGTAGTGCTCAGCTACTATCTCATGGTGTGGGATGATCTGGGAGACCGGCAGGAGCGTGACGAAAAACCAGAGGCCGCCAAAGGCCGCCCAGCGATCTGAAGCCAACAGGCGATAGAGCCCCCACCAGACCCCGCCGAGGATCGCGAATGCGACAATCACTCTTATCTCAGTGAATGAGTAGGAGATGGGGAAGGCGTTGAAGGAGTAATCGGCGCTGAGCGTCATGGGAAAGACCATCAGCGTGAGGTAGTGGGCAAAGATCCTCACGCTGGTGAGCAGGGTCGGCCAGATCCCTCCGCCCCACATCTCAACTCTGAGGCTTCTGGGAAGCACAAAGACCTTCGTGTAGTAGTAGGCAGGGATACTCAACAATATACCGACAAGCAGATAAAACCACGCATGCCGTCTCAACAGGGTACGCGTTCCATCGCGCAGGGCTTTCCATGGGGAAGAACGGCCTTCTGTGTCGGCGAATGGGATCGACCGTATAAGATCGTAGCAGAGCCAGAGCAGCGGTAAGGTGATGGCCATCTCTTTCGTGAGCAGGCTGAGCAGGTACGAGAAGCCGGCGAGACAGAGATAGCGAATTCGACTCGTCTCCCGGTACCGGATAAATCCGTACAAGCCTGCCAGGTAGAACAGGGTGAAGAGGACGTCTCGTCGGCCGGAGATGTAGGCGACCGACTCGGTCTGGATCGGGTGGACGATGAACAGGACGGCGGCAAGCAGGGCGAGCCGCGATTGCTTCAGCACAGCTCGGACAATAGTAAAGAGCAGAGCACCGTTCAGGACATGATAGAGGATGTTGAAGGCCCGAAAGCCGGCCGGATTCAGCCCGAAAATGGCGTAGTCAATCGCGTACGATGCAGTCCGAAGCGGCCGGTAGGTCAGCAAGTGTCTGTTCCGAAGATCATCAAACAGCCACTGCAACTGCTCGGACAGGTTGGAGAGGCTCTTATCGTCGAAGACGAAACTGTTGGGGAGAGCGTTGACGTAGGTGAGGCCGGCCAAGGCGGCCAGGAGCAGCATGACCGGGAAGGGACGAAGCCACACAGGGCTCTTCGCTTCCGCCATCCATCCGGACCACCGGGTGTGCTGCTCCATGAATGATCCTGTTACTGTAAAAAGAAAAGCCCCCGGGGAAAGCTGCCCGGGGGCTTTTCTGACAATTGAGGCGCTTACGGCCTGTGAGTCAAGGAAAAGGTTGCCGTGGCTGCGGCTGGGCTGCCAGCAGGCTGAATTTGGATGGACATCAAATCGTCGGCATTAAAGCTGGCTGCGCCTGTACCACTATTACAGGCAGTTGAAAGGCCCGAAATTAGGCAGGTGAGGAGGGCGGAGCTAGCGATATCCTCGCCTCTTCGGAGATTAAAGGTCCACGACCTGCTTGTCCCAGGCGCTATGTTGACGTGCACCCGCAGGTTCCCGACACCGCCAGACGCCGATGCCGGTACCATGGTCTGGGCGAGGGTGATATCCGTAGGGCACGCAGCACTCCCCAGACCCCAGCCGGGCGACACGAAGCTATCAGTCCCAGTAGGTGGCGCACAGGAACCCGTGAGGATCGAGGCGACGTTCGGGCCGCTCGGGCCGCTGGGACCGGAAGGCCCACTTGGTCCACTCGGGCCGGAGGGGCCACTGGGGCCGGAGGGACCGGAAGGCCCGGAGGGGCCACTGGGGCCGGAGGGACCGCTCAGCCCGCTCGGGCCGGAGGGACCTGACGGCCCACTCGGGCCGCTGGGGCCGGAGGGACCACCGCTCGGGCCGCTCGGACCACTGGGGCCGGAAGGGCCACTGGGGCCGGAGGGACCTGCGCCGGTCAGCGTGGCCTTCGTCATGGTCATGGCGACGGTGCCTGGAGGAGTAGTAATATCTCCCGTAACGTGAAGCGCATTACACACATCACCGGTACCCAGTTGCGAGCAGAGCCCTCCGAGCGTGCCGCTGGCACCGCTTGTCGCGGTGATCGTAATGGTCGTATCGGACGCAACGGAATAGGTCCCTGATATTGTGAGGGTAGTCTGCGTGCCCCCATCAGTCTTGTACGTAATACTGCTGGTAAAGGTTCCAGCCGCCGTACATGTGCCAGGCTTGGTAAACGTCGCGGTACCCTGTACCCGTGTATTGCCCTCTGCGTACCCGTCCAGATTATGGAGCCCGTCCACGCTACACGTGTTTACCGTCGCTTCGCTGGAGCGAGGGCCCAGGAGGAGCCCAAACGCCGCCATGAGCCCGATCAGCACGACCATCGATTTTCGCACCGCTCATCCCTCCTTCTCGCCTGACAACGTTTGCTCAGAATGGTTAGGATCTGTGTTGCCGCCTTATAGCGTAAGCCGACAGTGACTTATCGGCACTTACGCGATGCTACCATAATTTTAGCGATCTTATCGTACATCTTACGGTTCATGTCAAGAAAAATCTTTAGGAGTCCTAATCTTCAGCAGTTCTGAGGATAAAAGAGTAGCACGAGATAGCTTTGATCGAGCGGACGTTTCGCGTGGATGGGGTTGACTCGCTTCTTGACTGTTCGTTATAGTATGGAGGCTATCGAGCAGCGTCAGGCCATCCGGTTGGCTAGGCGCCTGATGATCTGCAGAAGGGGGGGGGTGAGTTCCTTTAGCATGACACTGAATATCGCGCATCGAGGGGCCTCGGCGCTTGCGCCGGAGAATACGATGGCGGCCTTTGAAAAGGCGGTCGAGCTGGGAGCCGACGCCATCGAGTTGGACCTCCACGTCAGCCGCGATGGCGAACTGGTCGTCATTCATGATCACACGCTGGATCGGACCACGGATGGCCGGGGGCCGGTCGATGCGCGCAGCCTGCAAGAGCTCAAGCGCCTGGATGCCGGCCGCTGGTTCGGTGAGAGTTTTGTCGGTCAACGTATCCCGACGCTCGCGGAGGTCCTCGATCGTTTTGCCGGAAAGGTTCCGCTCGCGCTTGAGGTCAAGGCAGGATCGGCCTTCTTTCCCGGCATCGAGGAGCGGGTGGTGTCGGCCTTGCGCAAGCATCAGGTCTTCTCACAGGTAGCGGTCGCGTCCTTCGATCATCATGCGCTACTCAGACTGAAGGAACTAGAGCCCCGCCTTCGGACCGGGGCTTTGCTCGTGGGGCGACCGGTATCACTGCCAACGGTGGCCGGCCCCAGCAAAGCGGATGCCATGGCCCTCGAGTGCAGCCTTGTCACGAAGACAGAGGTCGATGCCTGCCGCGCCGCCGGGCTTCAGCTTGTTGTCTGGGTGGTGAATGCGCCTGCTCAGATGCGCTATTTTATCGATCTCGGGGTAGACGGGATCATCACCGACAGCCCGGACCTGTTGCATCAGGTCCTGAGCGAGCGGCGCGAGTCCCTTCCAGCCTGATGCGCCGAATGCGGGCGACCGCAATCTACAGGTAACCATGGCTATCGGTCCAGCGCCCATCGATCCAGACCGAACCTATTGGCCCTTTATGCTCTTGATCGTGGCGATTGTCGCCGTGATAGTCGCCGCGCTCCTGGCGTTAGTCGTGTGATTGCGGAGCCCGGAACGTGAAGCCGCAAAACACAACGCGCACCGGGCAACGACGAAGATTTTCCGGTTGCGAACCCGCGCTGCTTTACGATATGCTTTGAGGCTACGGATTGACGACAACCCTATCCTGAGTTTGTCGAAAGGTTCGTATGATCGTAGACGCCGCTGGCCGCTTCTGAGGGTCCTCAATAATTCCAATGCGGCATCAACTGCTAGTCAGAGGCTTCGTGTCGCGGGTGCAACCATCTCGCCAGCAGGAGAAGAGGTCACTGGAAGTTGAAGGAGTACGGAATGGCGGGCGCAGTGGCTGCCACGAACCAGGACCTTGACCGACCATGGTTCGCCCACTATGACCCGTGGGTTCCACCGCGCCTCGAGTACCCGGATATTCCGCTCCATCGCTTCCTCTCAGCCTCCGCCCGGCAGTACCCGGATCGGGACGCGATTATCTTCTATGGCAGGAGGCTCACGTATCGCGCCCTGGACGAGGCCGCCACACGGTTTGCTGCAGCCCTTGCAGACCGCGGGCTGGCGAAGGGCGACCGGGTCTCGCTCTTTCTCCCGAACTGCCCTCAGATGGTCATCGCCTACTACGGCACACTGCGCGCTGGAGGTCTCGCGGTCTCAACCAGCCCGCTCTACTCCACAAGGGAGCTTACACACCAACTGAACGACTCCGGCGCCGAGACCATCGTCGTGTTGTCGAAGCTCTACCCGCTCGTCAGGGAGGTCGCCTCACAGACCGGCCTGAAGCGGATCATCGTCACGAATATCAAAGAGTACTTCCCGCCTTTGCTCCGAATACTCTTTACCCTCCTGAAGGAGAAACGCCAGGGGCACCGACCTCACGTGGGACGAGGGCCTGGAACGGAGTGGTTCTCGGAGATGTTGACCTCCGCGCCCGCGGAGCCCCCCGCCACTACAGTCGGCCCTGATGACCCGGCGCTGCTGCAGTACACCGGCGGCACGACAGGATTGGCCAAGGGGGCCGTACTGACACACAGGAATCTGGTGGCCAACACAATGCAGATCGGCGCGTGGCTGGTAAAGCCTGTCCTGAGCTCAGTCGAAGGAGAGAACGGCGGACACGAGATCTTCCTGGGGGCGATCCCCTTTTTTCACATCTATGGGATGACGGTGGTAATGAATCTGTGCATCTCGCTGGGTCATACGATGGTGCTCTTGCCGCAATTCAAGGTACAGGAGGTCCTGGAGACGATCGCCAAGTACCGCCCCACCCTCTTCCCCGGTGTCCCGACGATGTACGTGGCCATCAATGATTACCAGGAGGTGGGCAGGTACGACCTCCGTTCGATCAAAGCCTGCTTGAGCGGGGCCGCGCCGTTACCGGTCGAGGTACAAACCAGGTTCGAGGCGCTCACCGGCGCTCGCCTTGTCGAGGGGTACGGCCTGACCGAGGCCGCGCCGGTCACGCACGCGAACCCGCTCTATGACAAGAGGAGGATCGGGACGATCGGTCTGCCGCTACCCGACACCGACGCCAGGATTGTCGATCTGCAGACCGGTGAGCGCACCCTGCCGCCAAAGGAGATCGGCGAGGTGGCGGTCAAGGGGCCCCAGGTAATGGCAGGCTATTGGAATCAGCCGAGCGAGACCGCCATGGTATTACGGAATGGATGGTTGTATACGGGCGATATCGGCTACATGGATGAGCAGGGCTACTTCACCATCGTCGACCGCAAAAAAGAGATGATTATCGCCGGCGGCTTTAACGTCTATCCCCGGGAGGTTGAAGAACCGCTGTATGAGCATCCACAGGTCAAAGAGGTGGTAGCGGTGGGCCTGCCTGACCCATACCGTGGGGAGACGGTGAAGGTCTATGTTGTCCTGAAAGAGGGGGAACGCGCCACCGAGCAGGAGATCATCGACTTTTGCAAGCAGAGGATGGCAAAACACAAGGTGCCCACCCTGGTGGAGTTCAGGCAGGAGCTACCGAAAACGCTTGTGGGTAAGGTGCTCCGACGCGCCTTGCGCGAAGAGGAGATAGCCAAGCGGACGTCGCAAGCCGCTTGAAACGCTTTGGGCGCCACAGATCGAAGTGAACCCTGGACAAGAGGCGAATGATCGCACACTGCTTGAGGCCTGATCGATGAGCATCCGGAAACTTCTCTCTTCTACAGTCCTCGCCTACCCGCGGACCGCACTGGTTCTGGCGGTGATCGTGACCATCCTGTCGGTCCAGGCAGCGATGCAGCGGTTGAGCTTCACCTCCACCCATGAGGCGCTGTCCTCCCTCAACGGGAGGGTGGGCCAGGTTCAAGAACAATATAACCAGGCGTTTGGCGACCCGGATAGGGCGGTCATCGTCATCGAGACCAAGAATCGGGAAGAGGCCAAGCGCTTTGCCGCCGCACTCGCCGGTCGGCTGAAGGCCCTGGCCCCGGATATCGAGGAGGTTCTTTACCGCTTCGACCTCAAGTCATTGGAGGACCGATTCCTCATGTACCTCTCCCCCGAGGAGTTGGCCGACCTGAAAAGTAAGCTCCAGGAGCATCGCTCGCTGCTGGACGAGTTGTCTATCGAGCCGGGCTTAAACCGCCTGTTCCAACTGATCCATCGGGAGATCAGTAAGGCGTTGGTCGGTCACCTGTTCACCGGCTTTCTGGACGAGCAAGAGGGTGAGGCCAAGCATCCCGTTGAACTGACCCCGCTGTTGAAGCTGCTCACGCAGTTGAACGCCTGGGCTTCCGCCCCACGGACCTACACGTCACCATGGAGTCAGTTCTTCGTCGAGGCCGACGAGGAAGGTGATCGGGAAGGGTACCTATGGTCCAAAGACAAGCGGTTCCTGTTCGTCCTGGCCACCGTGAAGGCGGACTCCAAGAGCTTGCTCAAATTCGAGCGGCCGATTAAGGGGATCCGCAACGAGATCCGGTTGCTGCAGTCACAGTATCCCGGAGTCCAAGCCGGCGTGACCGGGGGTCCGGCCCTCGAGCATGATGAGGTCACTGCCGCCCAGCGGGATTCCGGCCTGATGACCGCCATCTCACTCGGCGGCGTGGCCTTACTGACAGTGCTGGTCTTTCGCGGTGTGGCAAGACCCCTGATGGGGACCCTCGCGCTCGTTATGGGTGTCTGCTGGGCCTTCGGGTTTGCCGCCGTCACGGTGGGCCACCTGAATATGCTGTCGATGGTCTTGGCGCCGATGCTGATCGGGATCGGGATGGACTATGGAATCCACCTCCTGGCCCGGTATGAAGAGGAGCGAGGCGCGGGCCATTCCATCCAGCAGGCATTGGAGCGGGCCTTCGAAGGCGCCGGTCCCGGCATCCTCCACTCGGCCGTGACAACCTCTGTGGGTCTTTTTGCGCTCATCCTCACGGGAATTGGCGTATTGCAAGAGCTGGGTTTGATTACCGGGTGTGGCCTGCTGCTTACGCTGATCTCGACCTTCGTGGTCCTCCCACCACTCCTCATATTATGGGACAAGCGACCTGTCCTGAGTCATTCGACGGGATTCGCTACAGGCCCCGTCGAAGGACACCCCATTGAAGGGAAGGCAGGTATAGCCCACTGGCATATCCCGCACTTACCGAAACCTCCGGATTTTCTGGAATTCTGGTATCGCCGACCTCGAATGGTCCTTGCGTTATCAGCCGTCGGCACACTGGCCGCCCTGTACGCGATGAGCGGTCTGGAATTCGACGGCAACGTCCTCCGCCTTCAAGCGGAAGGAACCGAGTCGGTGACCTGGGAACTGAAGATCATCAGGAACTCTGAGCGCTCGACCTCCTACGGCGTCATCCTGGCCAAAAGCCTCGAAGAGGTGCGAACGAAGACCAAGGCGATCGAGGCCTTGCCTTCAGTGAGCAAGGTCGAGAGCCTCGCGTCGGTCATACCGGAGGATCAGGAACGGAAGCTCGGGCTGGTTCATGAACTGAGACCTATGCTGGTTGGGGTGAACCTCGCGCAACTGCCCACACCGGCGCCGGTCGATCTCGATGAGCTGCTGAGTACGCTGCAGCGGATCAAGGCAAAGATGCTGACGGCTGATGACGCCAAGAAATGGACTGGAAAGGATGCGCCGCCCCTGAAAATGATGACGCAGGCAAGAAGCCTGATCGGTCAATTCGAGCGACTGCTCCAGCAGCGCGACCATGAAGAGATCCGCCAGCGACTTTCTATCCTTCAGACTAAACTGTTTCAGGATTTCCATGACAAGGTAGCGCTCCTCGCCAGAGCCATGACTTCAGGTCCGGTCCGGCTCGATGATCTGCCGAGCGATCTGAAAAAGCAGTTCGTAGGGCGGGATGGTTCGTATCTGCTCCGCGTGTACCCACGAGGCGACCCGTGGGAGCTTGCCTCGCAGACGACATTCGTCAATGACCTGAGAAAGGTTGATCCTGACGTCGTCGGCGACCCGGTGAAGGGGTACGAAGTCATCACCGCGATGAAACGAGGGTACCAGCAGGTGGCAATCTATGCCTTGATCGGGGTGGCTGCGCTGTTTTTGCTGAACCTGCGCGACCTGCGCTATTTCCTTCTGGCCAAGGTCCCGCTGCTGGTTGGGGCTGTCTGGACCGCTGGTCTGATGCATCTCTTTCAGTTGAAGTTCAATCTGGCCAACCTGATTATTATCCCGCTGATCGTGGCGCCTGGGGTGGAGAACGGTCTGATGATCATCCACCGCTTTCGGGAGGAGGCGGAATCCGCCGTGCTGCCGCGGAGCATCGGGAAGGGTGTGGCGCTCTCATCTCTGACGACCATGGTCGGCTTCGGCAGTTTGATGATTGCCCATCACCGCGGCGCATCCAGCATCGGTCTCCTGGTGACGCTGGGCGTCGGGGCTGTTCTGGTCGTCTCTGTGATCGTGTTGCCGGCTCTCCTCACCGTTGTTGCAAGGCGGTTATCAAAAGCGGTCCCGAGTTCCGTGATCCAGGTTGATAGCCCCCCTGGGCATATTGAACCGGGTACTCGGAACATAGAACAGGAAACGGTACTCAACACAAAGGAGAAGTGACATGTCAGGTGCGATGAGGTTGACTGTGCGAACAGGAGTAGTAAGCGGAGTCATAACCCTGATGTGGCTGGTCGTTGCGGCGTCCGCCTTTGCGAGCGAAACAACCGATCAGGTCAAGACCGAACTGGATCACCTTACGGGGATCGTGAAGGACCCGGCCTTACAGGAGAAGGCAAAGGAAGAGGCGCGGAAGTCGATGGTCAAAGAGCGGATCGTACGCTGGTTCGACCTGCAGGAGATGGCGCGCCGTTCTCTGGCCGGCTACTGGGCGAAGCGATCCGGACAGGAGCGAAAGGATTTCGTTGAGCTGTTCGGGGACCTGTTCGTCGAGTCCTATACGACGTTAGTGGTCGATCATCTCGGCGACCAGCGGGTTGCCTTTCTCTCGGAGAAGACCGATGACCGAGACGCCATCGTCAGGACCAAGTTCCTCTCGAAACGGAATGAGCCGACCTTTGTTGACTTCGCCCTCCTTCGTCGAGGCAACGCTTGGATTCCCTACGATGTGGTGATCGACGAGGTGAGCATCGTGGGGAATTACCGAATCCAGTTCGATAAGATCATCCGAGACCAGTCGTACGAAGCCCTCGTCAAGAAGATGCGTCTCAAGCGGGAGGCGGAGGGGTTAGGAACAACGGCAAAGAAGTAGCCGCGCTGCCCTTTCGACGGGGCCTGTGGTGAGTCATGTCGAACCACTCAGGGCAGGCCCTTCGACACAGCTCAGGGCAGGCTTACGCCCCGCCCATGCCGGCTCGATAGGCATCCCCGGATTCGTAATAATCAAGCCCGGAGTGGTCAAGCACCTCTTCCCCAACCAGGATGCGCAAGGTGTTTGTCAGCTTCAGATGCTGGATGAACAGGTCGTGTTCCGGCTTCAGGTCCGCTCGGGCCATCGGGGACTTGAAGTAGAACGAAAGCCACTCCTGAATGCCCGACAATCCGGCCCGTTGGGCCAGGTCCAGAAACAGCGTGAGGTCGAGCGCCACCGGCGCTGCCAGGATGGAATCCCGACAGAGAAAATTAATCTTGATCTGCATCGGCTGACCGACCCAGCCGAAAATGTCGATGTTATCCCACCCCTCCTTGGCATCGCCCCGTGGCGGATAATACTCAATTCGGACCTTATGGAAGACCTGGCCATACAGCTCCGGGTAGAGCTCCGGCTGCAGGATCGCGCCCAGGACCGAGCCCTTACTGACCTCTTTCGTTCTGAACGATCCCTGATCATCCAACACTTCGCCATCCCGGTTGCCCAGGATGTTGGTGGAAAACCAGCCGGTCACCCCCAGCATCTTGGCCTTCAGTCCTGGCGCGACGACGGTCTTCAGAAAGGTCTGGCCGGTCTTAAAGTCCTTCCCGGCGATCGGAACGCGCTTTTTGCTGGCGTACTCTACCAACGCCGGGATATCCACAGCAAGATTGGGTGAGCCATTCGCAAAGGGCACGCCGGCCGAGATAGCAGCATAGGCATAGATCATACACGGGGAGATTTCCGGGGCGTTCGCCTTCAGACCGGCCTCAAAGGCCTCGATCGTCTCATGTACGGGAGCCGGCTGTGTGAAGACCTCCGTTGATCCACACCAGATCATCACGGCCCGCGCGACCCCCTCCTTCCGGCGGAATGCCTCGATGTCCTCAATCAGCATGTCCGCCAGGTGCTTCTTGCTCGGGCCGGATTTGAGGTGCGGTCCAGACAACCTCCGGACATAGGCCTGCTCAAAGACCGCCGGCCACGGCCTGACAGATTCCAATTGGCCTTTGACCTGGTCCAGCAACTCCCTGGGTAGAACCCCGGCATGGCACGCGGTCTGATAGGCGTTCTCGGGGAAGATGTCCCAGCCACCGAAGACCAGATCGTTGAGATCGGCAAGTGGGACCACCTCCTTGATCAGGGCGAACCGGGGGTGAGTCCGCTTGCCCAGGCGCATCCGCTGCATCTGCGTAAGAGAACCGTGCGGTTGGGCAAGCCCTTTATTGATCAGATGGACGCCTGCGATCAGGGTCGTGGCCACCGCCCCCAACCCCGGGAGCAGCACCCCGAACGGACCGGTGGCCGGCTTGATCGTCCTGGTCAGTTCCGGATAAAAAGAACTCTTGTCGCTCATGCTGTTACCCTTTCCCTGTGTGAGGTCCACAGTAATACGAAGAAAAAGATCGGCGCGCCGAAGGCGGCCAGAACCAAAAACCATTGAGCCTTCCCGAAGGCTGAGAGAATAACAACGAGATAGATGAAATCCCGCCTTGTGAGGGAATCGGCAAGGGCAGTAAGGCGAGATGGGGCCTCGGAGGTGGTGATGGAGGTAAACAGCGGCCCCTCGGCGGTCTTATTCCGCATGGTCTGTCGGTAGACAAAACCGGCCGACAGGAGGGTTCCGATCACCGCGGAGGTCGCGAAGGCCAAAGGGAAGGGAGCCTTAATAGCCATCTGCCATCCCAGACCGATACACATAAAGACCGCCGAGTGTACAACATTATCCCCCCAAAAGTCCAGGATGCCGCCCAAACGGGATTCCAGATACTTGAGCCTGGCGATCTCTCCATCGCAGCCGTCCAGGATCGAATGCAGGAGAAACAGGAGCGCGCCAGTCAGTTGATACGCGGGCGTGAACGAGAGAAAGAATAGGGCCCCCAGTAGACCTATCGCCACGCTCACGGCCGTCATCTGGTTCGGGGTGATGTCCGTGCGCACGAGGCGCCGGGTGACCGCCAGTGAGATCTTCCGCTCGAAATGCCTCGACATGAAACCTTCCGTGTCCTTGATCAGGCCCCGCAGAAGCCACCACTCGGCGTGACGAAGGTCCGCCTGATTCGAGATCCGGACCCAGTCCCCCCCACCTATGAGGGTGCCCGCTTTTTGGTAGGTCCGCTCCAGTGCGGAGAACAGCGACAGATCATCGTGAGCGCGCCCAACCATCGACAGAAAGGCAGGGGGATCAGCCGTCTCAACGACAGCGATTCCGTCTGTGGGGATATGCATCGTCTCAGCGCGTAACGGCATCCCGGTCAGATGCGTGAGCAGCGAAGGGCGTGGGAGGAGGTTCCCGGCAAGCACCAGGATGCGGTTGGAGTACGAATGTTCGGTGAGCTTATCCGGAGAAAGCAGCACCGCCCGCGTTCCTGTCAACAGCCTCGTGAGCCCGGGCCGGCCGGTATCCACTACCAGGATCTCGTGGCAGCCCACGCGGGAGGCGGCCATCACAATGCGGCGAAGCAACGGGATCCCGGCCACAACGGTGTCCGGGGGGATCTCTCCTGAGCCTTTCGTCATCATGATCAGGACCGTGGCTCCCTTCATGACTATCTGAAAAAGCAATCAGTCATCAGCCCTTCAGTTGACCGCTGACGGCTAAATGCTGACCTCCTCCGGTGTGCGATTCCTTGGCGAGGTGCAAAAGCTGCGCGCAGAGTGAAGCCGTGGCAAGGTTCTCTCCATTCCGCTCAGTATCTGAAATCTCCCGCAGAAAATCGTTTCTGACGTGACTGAACCAATCCGGATGGTGGGAGCCCTGCGAGAGCGGCTGCTCGAATGTCCAGCGCTGCTCGCCCCCTTCACTTTGCAGAATCAGGGCGCCGTCCTCTAATCGGATGACTCCACGGGTCCCCTCGATCACGGCGCTGTTGTCCCGTGAAGACGCGGCCCACGTCAGAAAGATATCGGCCACTGCCTCCGGAAAGTTCAACTGAACGGTGGCGGTATCCTCAACGGGCCATTCCGGATGGGCTCGCTTCTCGAGGGAGGCAGCGATCGTTTTCGGGTCGGTACCAAGCCAGCGTAATATGATGTACAGGGCGTGCCACCCATGGTCCAACAGGATGCCGCCCCCTGCCATAGTCGGATCGAGCCGCCAGTTGCCGGGTACTGCCCCCTCAGTGGAGTCCAGGACGAGCCCAACCGCGACCGATGGTTCGCGACGGAGCACCTGCCAGCGTATGTGCCGTACTGTCCCGATCTGCCCCGTTATGATCAGGTCTGTCGCTTTCAGGATGATCGGCGCATACAGCCAGTTATGGACGGTATGCAGGACCCGCCCGCTTTCTGCCTGCGCATGCCTCACCAGTCGCAACTCATCGGGAGAGAGGACGAGGGGCTTCTCGCACAACACATGGAGTCCACGACGAAGGGCCATCAGGGTAAGGGATGCGTGGGTTCCCGGAGGTGTGCAGATATCGAGAAAGTCGAGAGGTTCGGAGGCAAGCAGCGCTTCGACCCCGGTGTACAATCCGGCTCTTGGAAGACGCTGCCGGGCCTCGACAAGCCTGGGCTCAAGGGCATCAGCGGCGGCAACGATCCGGGCGCGCTCGCATCCTTCCCATCCGGGCAGATGCCCATTCACCGCCACATTCCCCAGGCCGATGATGGCGCCTCTCAACATAGCATTGTAGGCTGAAGGCTAAAGACTGAAGGCTTAAAGCACACTACAAGTCTTCAGTCTATCTACCTTCAGCCTATTCCCCTTTGTACCCTGTCTTTTCTAATTCGGCAAAGGCCTCGTCAAGAATGTCGAGGCCTTCTAATGCCTGGTCCTCGGTAATAACCAGCGGCGGGTTGATCCGGATGTTGTAGGAATAGCACATGGCAAGCAATCCCCTTCGGAGGCAGGCCTGAAACAGTCTTTGCGTGATTGGCTTTGACAGCGGTTCCTTGGTCTGTCTATCCTTGACCAGTTCCACCCCCAGCAAGAGCCCTCTGCCCCGTACATCACCTACAAACGGGTATTTCTCCTTCATCGCTTCCAGCCGCTTCAGCATGACCGCGCCGACGCGCTTGGCATTCGCCACAAGCTGATCCTTTCGAATCACCTCGAGGGTAGCCAGCCCCGCTGTTGCGGCGAGCGGATTACCTCCATAGCTTGATGAGCTTCCGCTCGGATTGCCAAAGGGCTTGCTCGCCATCAGTTTTTGCGTCGAGATCACCCCGCTGACCGGGAACCCCCCGCCCATTCCCTTGCCGACTGTCATCACGTCCGGCAGAATCGGCTCGTGGTCGCACCCCCACATCGATCCTGTGCGTCCGAAGCCTGTGAGCATCTCGTCGGCGATCAGCAGGGCGTCGCACTCCTTCGCTATTGCCTGCACCGCGCTCAAGAATCCCTGGGGCGGAATCACATTCCCTGCGGTCCCCTGGATCGGTTCCACGATGATCGCGGCGATCTCGCCCTGCGTCTGATACCGGATCACCTGACGCAAGGAATCCGCACAGGCAATACCGCAGTCGGGATAACGGAGCTTCAAAGGACAGCGATAACAGTTCGCGTATGGGGCGCTGTAGAGGCCAGGCATGAAAGGTCCCAACTGCTTCTTAAAATCATCCCCCAACAGCCCAAGAACCCCGCCGGTCTTGCCATGGAACCCGCCCCAGAAGCCGACAAACTCGAACCTCTTCGTCGCCGACTTGGCGAGTCTGAAGGCAGCCTCGACCGCCTCCGCCCCACTAGAATACATCTGGATCCGCTTGAGTCCTTTCGGCGTGACCGATGCCAACAACGCTAGGAACCGGGCCCGGTTCTCGGTGACGAAGCTGCCGAACGTCAGCCGCTCAATCTGGGCCTGCATCGCCTCGACGTAGTGCGGATGCGTATGTCCGATGCTCCCCACACCGATCCCGGCCATGAAATCGAGGTACCGGTTGCCGTCCTCATCGATCAGTGTGCACCCTTGACCGCCGGCCATCGCCAGCCCGGAATACAACGCGATCGACTGCAAGCCCGGCGCCATGTGGCGCGCCTCACGGGCGAAGATCGCCTTCGACCGTTTTCCAGGAATGTTTCGTTTCATGGAAGCGCCTCCTGTGTGAGGCGATGCAGCAGCCATCCGGCAATCTGGGCAGCAGCCTCCTCGCGAAATAACGCAAACGAAGGCCAGGCATTAAGATCGATGAGGATGATCTCCCCGTGAGAAGTGACGATGGCATCGCCTCCGTACACCTCAAGGCCGAGGGCGGAAGCCGCCCGCTGGGTGAGGGTCTGTAACGTCTCCTCAGAAAAGGGATACCGAGCCAGATCCTGATCCCGGTGATAGAACCACCTGAACCACGCATCTTTTCGGTTGCCTGCGAGTGGCTTCCCTATCCCGTAGAATTTAAGCAAATCCCCAGGAATGTGCTGCTGCAGCACCACGCGGGGGATTCCCCTGTCGTGGAGGGCTGCCAGAGTCTTCCGGAGATCCTCCGGAGATGGTGTGCGCTCGACATCCCCGGATTGGGTATTGTGAACGTCGGCTCGCTTGACCCAGATTGGGAAAGGGCCTGTCGGAAGCTGTGACGCAGGACGACCATGATCGGACGAGTTGCTCGAGATGATCTGGCTCCTGGGGATTGGAATCGCTGAGGCCGCAAGAAGCGGGATCATTCGATCCCGATAGGTGTTCATCACAGCCTGCGGAGAATTGACATGCGGGATGCCTTGCATCTCCATCGGTTCAAGCAAGCCGAGGGCTTCGATCCGCTCGCACATCAAAAACACGAGCGACGGCCAGGGGGTATCGGCCACAGAAAGCTCCTCCGGCGTCTTGAGCTGTACCTGGTAGCCGGCCGCTTCGACATGTTTGGCTACGAGCCTCAGGATCTCAGTATCATCAAACTCCCGGCCCGGCGAGTGCTGCTGCTCACGATAAATTCCCCACAGGTGTGGCATCATCAGGAACTGCCTCCGCTTTTAAAGCAGGGTTTGGGGGGTAGGGGTTGGGGTTTCGGGAAAAGCCGGTAATTGTGCGTAATCCCCATACCCCATACCCTAAACCCTATACCCTGTCTTTTCATGTTCTTGTACAAGGGTTTCGGCCAGGTGAAGATCCTCTGCACGATCGACGTCAATGACCTGGTCAATGCCTACCCCATAGATCGGAACCCTGCGGTCAACCATCCAGAATAGGAAGTCGCGAAGCCGGTCGAGTGTAGATGGGTGAGGGGCTTGGGCAAAGATTGAGCCAGATACAAGGTAGAGTCCAGCGGTCACGACGTCACCCGAATCGCCCCCTATTCCCGTCACCCGCCCTGACGGATCGAGGGTCACCCAGAGCGGCTTCTCGTCGGCTACGAACGGCGTCACGGCCAAGACGACGGAAGCCTGACGGCAACGCCGGGCCTCATCGACGAACCGGCGAAACGCCGGTTCCGGGCAGATCCAGTCCACGGTAGACATGAGGGTGAGGCCCGGACCCGATCGCCCACCGATTTCCCAGAAGCTTTCGTACGATGAGCGTGTGGTTTTTACGATGCATCGGATGTCGAGGTCCGGAAAACGCTCCCGGATGAACGTGGCACACTCCCGGTTGTCCTCGTTGAAGATGATCCGTAGCTGTGTGATGCCGACCTTTACAAAATTGTTCACCACCCGCTCGATCAGCGGGACGCCTGCAACCGGCACCATCGGCTTCGGTATCCCCAAGCCGTCCCGTTTCAACCGGGAACCTTCCCCGGCCGCAATAATACCTCCCGTCAGGGCCTGTCCTGAGCCGGGTCGAAGGGTTGTGGGCGCACTCACAGGAGCGCCTCCCGAAGATCTGTCAAGGACCTTATCGTGGGGTCATCCGGGCAACAGGGCGCGAGAGGGCCGGAGTGGTCTGAAACCAGCCAGATATGGGGCATCCCGAGACGCTTTGCCCCCTCCATGTCACGAGGCAATGAGTCTCCGACGAATACCGCCTCTCGTGGGTCGAGTTGCAACTGCGTCAGCGCGATCTGAAAGATCCGGGGGTCCGGCTTGATGAACCCGACGCACGCCGAATCAACCAACACACTCATGAGCGGGGCAAGTCCACTCTCGAGGCAAACGCGTTCGAGGTTGCCATAGAAGTTCGAGATGATGCCGAGCCGGAATCGTGCTGACAACTCTTGCAGGATCGCAAGGTTAGAACGAATCTTGTCTAATGAGTCCTGGAGAAACCGGTCACACAGACGCGACGCCAACCCTGAATCGGCCACATCCAGCGCTTCCAGTACACCCGTGATCTGGAGCAGGAGGCTCTCTCTGAACGAGCAGCTCGAGAGCCTCCTGGCCACCAGCGCATCATCGCCGACATAATAAGCTCGCTCGTATCGATCCCAGTCTACCTCTACGTGCTCGGCCAGATAGAGTGGATAGAATCTGTCTTTCCAGGTGATCCCATCGGCATCAAGGGTTCCCCCAAAATCGAAGAGAACAGCTTTCGGAGGCTCTACGCACCTCCAGCTTGAGGCGATCGTCTGTGACTCTGCAGCCATCAACCGGTAACCTCCCCGGGCGCTCCGACGATTCCCGTCTTCATCGCGAGCAGGATGAGCAGACCGGGGATTGCCCACGTAACCTCTCTCCCGCGGCGAATAATACTGTACACGGCGCCTTGCGCGGCGGGCAGGCCTAACACTGAAAAGACGGCAACCCGCACCGTTTCAGCACTCCCGACCCGCCCCGGGATAAAGAAGATAATGCTGTTCAGCGCCATCGCCAGGCTCTCCACGGCTATCGCCGTCCCGAGGCTCGGATTCGTTGAAAGCCACTGGAGTACAAGGTAGGTCTCGAGCAGGCCCCCACACCATCCAAGCAGACACCAAAACGTCGCCCAGTAGAACACCGACATACGTGTCTTGTAGAAAAGGGCAAGCCATCGATCCAGCGATGCCGTGGCGTGCCATTGGGGGTCGATATGCTCCGGCTTGATCCCGATCTTCATCAACCCACGCAGCAGGGTCCCGAAGGCTCGCCTCTTCAGTGCCCAGAAGGCGATGATGACGACGGCTCCCATCCCCCCTGCAAGCCCAAGCGCGGCAGCCCGTATTCCCGCAGGCAACGCGAACTGCGCTACAGCAATGCTCAAACCCAGGCTGAGAAATACAACCTGCGCCACGATTTCCGCATGCTTGTGAACCATGATCGAGGTCACCGACCGGCTGAACCCAACCGACCTGCTCAGCAGGTGCGCTTTCACAGGCTCTCCCGTCAGGTTTGCGGGCGGGACAAAATAGTTGATGGAATCTCCGACCAGGTAGACGCCAAACATTCGCCAATATCCGATCTGTCTAGCCCTGGAGCCGATCAGGACCCACCACCCGGCCATGAAGGCCATTTGCGCAAAAAGGTAGAGAACGACCAGCAGAAAGAACCCTTTCCCGATTAACCCGATGTTCGTTCGTATCGCCGGCCACCCGATCCTCCCGCAAAGCCAGACTATCCCTGCAAGTCCGGCAAGGATGAGCAGGGGTTGCAGAATAGACTTGGACAGTTGCAGGCTTCTTTTCAACACTCAAGAACGCCATATATGTCGCATCACATCACGGCAGGCCACGATACGACTTAGAGTTGTTCCATGAAGGAGGCAATCTCATCAAGCTTGACGCCCCGAACGGCGATCTCTGGTGTATAGACAACCTCGTCTGCCGCCCAGACTAAGGTTCCCTTGACCTCCTTGCCAACCGCCAATATGTTGGAGAGGATCGCGTGGATATTGTCGTTGATCCGCACCGTATTCGGTTTCAGCGGCGCCGCGATCCGTCCGTCCTTGATGATGTATGAGTCGCCGACCACCGTGCAGGTGAAGTCTCCCGCCCGCAGCCCATTGATGGGATACGTATACCAGATTCGGCCGATCAACAGGCCGTCTTTTACGGTGGCGATCAGCTCATCGAGACCCTGGTCTCCACCCTGCACGACAGCATTGGTGGAGGCAATGCCGGCCTGGACGCCGAACTGTCGGCCGCCACCGGCCCAGAACCGGAAACCGTTCCGTGGCACGATCGCGCTGCCGTGCTGGTTCGGATCCACCCCCAGCTTCTCTGCGCCCCTGGGATCTTTCAGAATCCGCTGCCCCTCATAATAGTTGGTGAGCAGTCCCACCAATTTCCCACGCTGGATCAGGCGTGTTTTCCCGGTCGGCAGTCCCTCGCAGGTAATCCCCTTGCTCCCCATCAACCCGCGCTGCGCACCGTGATCGTAAAGCGTCAAATGCTTCGACGCAACTCGCTTCCCAAGTCGTCCCATGAACGGCGAACTGTCGCTGTAGAAGTTGCTGAGACTGAGAGAAGGCAGGATCAGATTGTTCAGGAGGTCGGCCACGGGCTGACGTCCGAAGATGACGGTATACTCCCCACTCTTAATCCGCTCCCCGCCAATCGCCGCGAGGGCGTTCTGTGCGGCTTCCACACCGGCGTCATCAGTGAACTGATCCAGGCGGGTGCCGGCGGAGCAGCCGCTGCCTTTGGAGGCCTTGGCCTCGACCATTGCGGTGACGAAGGCCATAATCAACGTCGATTCGTCGGTCTGGACCTCGGGCATGGCCGTCGAGGCGATGGCGATCCGCTCCTGCTGGATGGTCACATCGCCACCGACGATGAGGCCTAATGCTTTGATCTGCTCTTTGCCGCCCGCCAACTCGGCAAGCCTGGGGGAGGCTGCAAAGGTTTTCAGTCCCCCCTGCAACACTCTCCAGCCGACCTCGACCAGCTCCTCGTCTCGAATCTTCATCAGTCTAGGGTCGTGGTAGCGGCGGAGCCTTCGCCGCTCACCTGTGGCTCTCGGCAGCGACGAGAATTCGGGGTCGATGACGGCGCCGCGCCTGGCCTTCTCGAGGGCTCTTTTGACCCCATCGAGACTTAGGTCGCTCGGTTCACTGCCGAACCCGATCGTGGTGCCGGCCTCTGTCTTGAAGGCCGCCGAAATTCCAAGGCCGTACGATTCGCTCGATTTCGGCTCCTCGACGCCATTACAGGGGATGTGCGAGGTGTAGTTCAGCCGGGCCAAGAGGTTGCCGTTGCTCGATGCGAACACCTCGGCCTCGGCCACCTGCTCGGCCGACTTTAGATACGCCAAGGCCTGTTCGACAGCCTTTGTAAGTTCAGCGGTTGAGATCATCGGTACGCCTCCGAAGTTACTTGGTGACGCCGGTGAGAAGGGCGCGGCTGCGCATGGTGGGACCCCCATTGCCCAGCCGCTTGGTCTGCATCGGCTGGCCCTTGCCGCAATTGGGGATCGGGTAGAGGCGGAAGTCCTTCCCCACTGCATCCACATTCATCAGATAGTCCTTGGTATCGGCCATGATCCCGCCGTTACAAAACAGCTCTCCGATCTGCCCCTGCTTGATCTCGTAGACCTTCATTGCGGAGATCTGGAAGTTCTCACGCGATTCAGAGATCGAGGGAGTCCGGTGCCCCACGAGGTAGTAGCCGTGGGGGATCTCCCGGATGATCTCCTGAGGGTCCCGTTCGCCAGGACCGAACACCGTATTCGACATCCTGATCAAAGGAACCAGCGAGGCATCAGCGGCCTTGTATGACCCGTTCGGGGGGATACCTAAGATGGCGGCGGTCTGGCGGCTGTTCATGAAACCGGTGAAGATCCCATGGTCGATGTGCATCACCCTTCTCCCTGGTGTGCCTTCATGGTCATACCGATAATGGCCGTACCCGGGAAGAGAGGGATCGGAGAAGGCTGAGACGAGGGAGGAAGCGATCGGTTTACCCAGTTGATGCTCCTGGAGGTTCCGGAAGAGCCAGCTTCGGCCGGCGTAAGAGGTCTCCATCTTCAATGCGCGGTCCAGCTCGGTCGGATGGCCGACAATCTCGTGAACCTTTAAGGTGTTGTAGTGAGGATCGGTGACGACCACTACCTCGCGGTCAGTGGGCTTGAGCGGCCTGGCATGACACAGGCTCACCGCGTCTTTCGCGAGGCCGGTACAGAAGGCCCGGAAGTCCGGGAACTGAATGTACTCCTCTTGTACGCCTCGGGTTAAGACCTCCCAGCCACGCTGATGGCCCATGTAATCGTACAGCTCCTGCGTACCCGATTTGCCGTGGGCGACAATGAAACAGGTGCCCTGAGTCAGGGCGAAGCACTGGTCGATGTTGGCCCCCTCAGAGCTGCAGAACAGTTCCCGGCTCAACAGGGTGAAGGCCGAGATGAACGTATACTTGACATGAGGGTCGAGCGCAAGCGCACTCCTGGAGATCTCGGTCGTCAGCGTCGTGATCTCGTCCAGGGGGACGGAGCGGGGATCGACCTCGAAGCGAGCAGGAACGGTATCCTGATGGATGTCGATGGGCGCAAGGGTTGTGCTGATCAGGGCATCGCCCAGGGAGCCGAACGCCTCCCGTGTCGCGCTCTTGCGCAGGGCGTTGGCCAAGGCCCGATGATGCGCGTGGCGGAGCCCGTCCTTGATGATCTGCGCCAGCCGATCCAGGTCAGCTGTTCCGAGCGATTGCCCGAAATAGCCCGGCGCGACCATCCCGTCACCGGACAGGGCGCGGATACCAACCGCAAAGGCATAGTCCCTGGTGCTATGTTTACTCCCGCCATTCTCTGCCGCAGCCGATTGTCCTTCATCGACCTGCACGCGAATGTCGGCGTAGCGGCAGCCGCGAAGACTCTTCCGGTAGCGTGTGGCAAGATCGAAGATCATCGGTTTGATCTGATCGATGATCTGTACTGTCATCGATTGTGACGGCATCGCCGTGTCTTCCTCTCAATTCCTATCAATGGTTGAGATCTTTTCAAGAACACAAAGCCAGAACCGAAATTATACTCCATTAGGGTGAGAACTGGAAAGCACTTTTGCACGGGACTGCGCTACTGTAAGGTATCTCAGCCGAGCGGAAAGCTTTGCAGGATGGAGTAGCGTGCGCCCCCAACACTCAGGTCGCTCTTCATCAACTCGATCCGGTCAAGCACCATCTCGCCCAGCGCCTCGACAGGCGCCAAGGTGAGGGCACGCGCTAACTGCTCTCGATGGGCAGGGCTCCGCACCCGACCCAGCGTGAGATGCGCGGTGAACGGCCGCATCTCCCGTGCAAATCCAAGCGGCTCGAGCCCCGTCTCGACCCTCGACTGAAGCGCTGTCAGCGCCTGCGCGCCATGGGAGACGCCGACCCAGACGATCCGGGCCGCGCGGGGACGGGGAAAGGCACCGAGACCCTCAAAGACCAGGCGAATCGGACCACACCCGGCAGCCGCTGCAGCGACCACCTCTCCGATGGCGCCAAGGCGACCCTCCTCGACCTGTCCAAGGAATTTGAGGGTAAGATGGAGGTTCTCCGGCCGCACCCACCCGACGTCGGCGCGGGTAGTCTTGAGCTGATCCTGCACCCTGGCCAGGGCTGTTTTGAGATCGGAATCCAGGTTGGCGGCAACAAAGACGCGAATCATCGAGCCGGGTTGGGAATCAGGCCGGTCCGGCATGTCGATGCGAGAGCAGGTATCGACGAAGGACGTCGAGGGCCTCCTGGGAGGCGAGCAGTTTATTGGTCTCACGATCCCCCGGGAACCGGTACTCACGGCAGGTGACGCTGTCGTGTGAGGCAATTGCAATATAGGTCAGGCCGACCGGTTTCGTGGCGGCGCCCCCGCCCGGCCCAGCGATGCCGGTGATACCCAGCGCCAGATCCGTTTCGGCCGTCCGCCGCATCCCCGCAGCCATCGCCAAGGCAACGGGTCGGCTGACAGCGCCATGCGCTTCGATCAGCTCGCGGGGGACCCCGAGTAGACGTTCTTTGGCGTAGTTGCTGTAGACCACCTCGCCGCGAATAAAATAGGCGGAACTTCCCGGGAGATTCGTCAGCCGGTGACACAGCAATCCTCCGGTGCACGACTCGGCGACGGCAACGGTCTGCTTCGTCTCGAGCAGCAGCCGCCCCACCACCTCCTCGAGTCGCTCCGCATCCCGTCCGAAGAACAGCTCGCCCAACCGCTCACGAATCCGAGCCTCAAGATCGTCGAGCAGTCGGTCGCCCTCCGTCTCCGACTCGGTTTTCACGGTCAGCCGAATATGGATCTCACCCGGGTAGGCCAGCAACCCGATCATCGGGTTTCGTGAATGGCGAATGAGGTCGCCGATCATCTCATCGAGTGCCGATTCGGTGATCCCGCACGCTTTGAGCGTACGCGAGCGAATCCTCAACTTCACGTCGAACGCCTCGCGAAGACGTGGGATCACCTGCTCCTTCAGCATCGCCCGCATCTCCGATGGGACTCCCGGCATCACCATCACCATCTTTTCATCCCCAAGGCGGATGGCGAGACCTGGGGCGGTCCCGTGAGGGTTGGGCAGCACGGTGGCGCCTTCCGGAATCATGGCTTGCCGCTCGTTATTCCTGGGCATGACGAGGGCCCGCTTGGCAAATCGGCGGCGGATCGAATCCAAGACCGTCTGATCGAGGTGAAGCGTCCGACGCAGTTCAGCAGCAATGGCCCGACAGGTCAGATCGTCCTCCGTGGGACCAAGGCCCCCCGTCGCAATTACAATCTCGGATCGTGCGAGCGCTGTACGAAGCGCCTCCCTGATTCTGGTCTCATTATCCCCGACAGTACTCTTCCAATTGACCTCAATCCCCGCCGCTGCAAGCGCTTCGCCGATGTAGACCGAATTGGTATCGATGGTCTGACCCATGAGCAACTCGGTCCCAATCGTGAGGATCTCAGCCCGCGCCTCCTTCTTCACAGCAGGACCCTCCCGACGATTGAACAACTCAGGCAATGGAGGTCTGATTGCCGCCGGCCCCCTTGGAACGGTACAGAGCCTGATCCGCCGCCCGGACCAGATCTTCGACCTGGCGCATGTCGGGTCCGAGGCAGGCAACACCGAGGCTCGCAGTGAGCCTCTCGCCACCGGACGCCCCCTGTTCATCCAAGGGGTCGCGTTCTATCGCAAAGCGGATCCGTTCCGCCTGCACCCAGGCCTGTCGCAGATCGGTCTCCGGAAGAATGAAGCCGAATTCGTCCCCCCCGTATCGCGCGACAATGTCAACGCCTCTCGTATTGCTTCTTAACCGGCCGGCAATGAGGCGAAGGGCCTTATCGCCGGCCAGGTGACCGTGGAGGTCGTTATACCGCTTGAAGAGATCGATATCCAGCATGATCAGCGCGAGCGGGTGACCGTAGCGTTGGGTTCGCTTAAACTCGTGATCGAGTTGGTGATAAAAGTGGCGATGGTTAAAGAGGCCCGTCAACTCATCGGTTATTGCCAACCTGTTAATCTCCTGAAACAGGCGTCCTTGTTCAATCGCGATGGCCAACTGCTCACTCAACGGCAGCAGGAGATCGATTTCCCGCTCCCCATAACAGTGAGGCGTCATACTGTCCAGGCAGAGACCGCCGATGGTTTCCCCTTTCGCGATGAGCGGCAGGCGAATGCAGGATCGGATCCCCCCTGTGAGCAGTGTCTCATCCTCCAGGAATTGCTTCGATTCCGCCAGATCCTGCTCGGCATGGGGACGCTGCCGGGACATGACCCACTCGATGCCGGTCCCTTCTTCCTGGGCATAGACGCCTTCAGGCCATCCGCTGGCAGGCTGGTCTGGCGCCAACCGGAGCACCCTCCACCCGCGACCCGCATCATTCTGCAGTACGAGGGCCATCCGATCGTAATGAACGAGGCATCCCACCTCTTTGGCGAAGGTCTGATAGACCTCATTGAGATCGAATGATGCGCCGATGACACTGGTCAACCGATGAACCGCCGCCAGCCGATCAGCCCGTTGCTGCAGCGCAACGTATAATCCGGCATCCAGGACCACCAGCTTAGTATGGCCAACAGCAAGGGCATCCAGCGCCTCCTGCTTGGATGAGACTTGCAGAACGGAGCATCCTTGACGCGTGAGCAGCTCATGAAGTCGGGGAATCAGACCGATACCGTCCCCGACAATCAGGACCGTCTCGCTTTCATCTTCACGATGTTCGGACATGCTATGACTCAAGGCCGGAAGGATCTCTTCACGTGATGAACACTACACGATGTCGTTTGCCTGACCAGGGGAAACCGGGCATCAGGCGTTCGCGTTACCGATAGTTGCCGAACTGCAGATCGATGCCAAGATCGTGCGCTCGAAGCGCTTGCATGACCGCCTGCAGATCGTCTTTACTCTTGGCCGAGACCCGTATCTGGTCGCCTTGAATCTGCGTAGCCACCTTCAGACCAAGTCCCTTGATGACCTTGACGATCTCTTTAGCCTTGTCGACAGAGATCCCCTGCTGCAGCGTTGTCCGCTGCCGAACGGTCCCTTTCGCTGCCGGCTCAGGGGTTTCATAGACAAGAGCCTTCAGCGACACCTTTCGCCGTACCAGCTTCGCTTCCAGCAGATCCACCACAGCCTTGAGCTTGTAGGTATCGTCAGCGTAGAGCAGGAGGCCCTGCTCATCCCGGACGACGCGACAGGCTGTCCCCTTGAAATCGAACCGCTGCTGGATCTCTTTCATGGCCTGCTGGACGGCGTTGTCTACCTCCTGCAGATCAACCGTTGAGCTGATATCGAAGGACGCTTCGTTAGACACGTGCAATCTCCTTTTGGCTTATGGAACGAGAGGCTTTAAAGGGGCCACAATATCCGTCCCTGGCGGGGGCGAGAATTGAAACAGCTCGTCTTTTAGACCGCTGTTGACCTTCTGTTTGGAGAGCTCGATCTCCGTGGTGTTGCCGTACAGGTCAAACACCGTCAGTCGTTGAATGAAGAAACTTTCCCGATCTACCCCCAGGATCACCCGCTTGAAGGACAGGCCCTTCCCCTTGGGGGTGAGTTCCAGGAGGGACTCCGGACTGTCCCTGGTCCCCGCATGAACGATAGGCCGAACCTGGAAGTCGCGCCGGAGACTGCTCATCCCGAACAGGATCCCAATGGGACCCGTTGTGAGCGCGCCGCTCATATCTTGCTTCATGGCTTGTCGTTCGGATGGGCTATAGCTCCAGAGGATCTTGCCGTCGATCAGGAACAGCCTCGATTCCGGCTTCTCATACTCCCAGCGCATCCTCCCTGGCCACTTGAGGAAGAGTCGGCCTGAAGCCTCTTGCGTCATCCCGCTCAGTTTATTCGTGGCGCGCTGGAGGAAGATCCCCTGGAGGTCCGAAAATCCCTGGTAGGTCGCCTGGACCTTGTCAGCCAACTCATCGGCGGTGAGCGCGGACACAGGAACGGGTATGGGGTCCGTTGCCGCCTGGGATAAACCGCCCAACACAATGACACCCAGCAGGACCAAAGCCACGCCCGATACCCCGCACCTCGCACTACGCACTTCGCACCTTAGAATCAGGGTTTAGGGTCAGGGATGGAACAGGGTGTGGGCGGAGGTGTGCGACGCGTCGTCGATGGCAGGCGCAGCATGGACAGCGCAGCCTGCCGGCGTCGATTCGAGCCGTACACGGATGTACGGCGAGATTAAGCGGAGTGCGCCGCCGTCCACACCATGAACCATTACGCCTCGCACCGTAGCTATGGATTCCGTTGTTCAATGAGAACCTCTCGCGGCCCGCCCCCTTCAATACGACTCACAATTCGTTCGTGTTCCATCCGCTCGATCATTCGTGCCGCTCGGTTAAACCCGATCCTGAGTCGCCGCTGAATCAGAGAGATCGAGGCCTGACGGGTAGTAACGACAACCTCGACCGCCTGCCGGTACAACTCGTCGTCCTCATCCCCAGCCGATTCCTGCTCCTCCTCGGCCGGCAACAGCGACCACGGAAACTCCTCAGCCTTCCCCTGCGCTTTGAGAAAATCGACGATGCGCTTAATCTCGATATCGGACACGAACGATCCGTGAATCCGGTGCGGCTTTGAGCTCGCAGGCGGAATGAACAGCATGTCGCCATCACCCAACAGTTGCTCGGCGCCATTCATGTCGAGGATTGTCCGGGAATCGACCTTGGAGGAGACCTGGAAGGCGAGTCTCGCCGGGAAATTGGCCTTGATGATCCCGGTTATCACATCAACCGAAGGGCGCTGCGTGGCCACGATCAGATGGATGCCTACCGCCCGAGCCATCTGCGCCAGCCTGGCGATAGCCCGCTCGACGTCGGCAGCGGCGGTCAGCATCAGATCAGCCAGTTCGTCGATGACCACCACCAGGTAGGGGAGCGGTTGAAAGACCTCGCCGCCTCCTTCCCGCCTGGCGATCCGAATGAGCCGGTTGTAGCTGGCAATATTTCTAGCCCCGAGCCTGGCGAACAGTTTATATCGCCCTTCCATGTGGATCACAAGGCGCTGCAGCCGCTTCGCCGCCTCCTTCGGATCGCATACGACACGTTCAGCCAGATGCGGCGTCCCATCAAAGACGGAGAGCTCCACCCGCTTCGGATCGATCAGCAACAGGCGAATGTGCTCTGCGGTGGCCTTGTACAGCAAGCTGACAATCAGGGCATTGAGGCACACGCTTTTGCCCGAACCTGTCGCTCCGGCGATAAGCAGGTGCGGCATCTGGCCCAGGTCGACCACATAGGGCTCGCCGGCGATGTCCTTCCCTAGGGCGAGGGGAAGATGTGCGGCAGATCCTTCGAATGCTTTGGACGCCAGCACCTCGCGCAGGTGCACGACGGCACGACGGCGGTTCGGAATCTCCACGCCGACCACCGCTTTCCCGGGAATCGGCGCCACGACGCGCACGCTCAGCGCCCGCAGGGCCAAGGCCAGATCGTCAGCCAAAGCAACAATCCGGTTGATTTTGATCCCTGGCCCTGGTTCAATCTCGTATCGGGTAATGACAGGTCCGGGCTGTGCCTGCGTCACCCTCCCCTCGACCCCGAAGTCCAGCAGCTTACGCTCGAGGATCTGCGCGTTCGCCTCCCGCTCTTCATCGCAGAGCCCGCTCTCCACCCCTGTCGGCAGATCGAGCAATGAGAGCGGTGGGGTCTGAAAACCCTCTTTTGAAACGACAAAGGGAAAGGAGGGTTGGGGAGGGGGATCGATCGCGGGCGCTTCGGACTCTACCGTAGGCACCACCGGGGAAAGCTCCACCAGAACGGGAAACGATCGGCTCTCGACTCGAGGTTCTTCCTCATCTGGGGGGGTATAGGGGGGTCGGATTCGGCCAGGCAGTTGCGCCTTCGCCGCTCGCCGTTCCCTCACGCGAGTCACTACCCGCTCGATCACACCCCGGCACCCGAATGAAAAGCCTGCCAGCGGCCGACTGCTCAGGCACGCTGCAGCAAGGGCGAGGGTCGTCAATCCTAAGAGCGGCAGGCCTACGCGGCCTACCAGCGGGCTGAAGATCTGGTGCAGCTCTTCGCCAACAAAGCCGCCGGGGCGTTCCCAGATTCGGCCACCAGGCAGCCCCGTCCTGGCAAAGAGCTGAGCCAGTAGTCCGAGACCCGCCAGGAGCAGGACGCACCCGACCAGCTTCCAGATGACAAATGGAGTGGCCTTCGCGCTGAGAAACCTCCAGCCCAACAGGACCAGGAAGAATGGTAAGACCAGCGCGCCGACACCTAACAGTTCCAGAAAATCACCCGCAAGTTCTGCCCCCCACCGCCCCCCATAATTATGCACCTGATGTCCGGGGCCGCCTCCGGAGTTGAAAAACGAGGGGTCGAGGGAATCGTAGGACAGCAGACTTGCCAGGAGGAAGAGCGCGACGGCAATCCCGAGGATGCCCAACGCCTCGTGAGTCTTGGGATGTGTGAGGAACTGAGTCCCAGGCGATCGATCTCCTCCGCGTGACTCCCCTTGGGTCGCCATCGGCTCCGGTATGCCTTCAGTCGCCATCAACCGCCTCCTCCGTTACACCTCCATGATCACCGACAGGATCATAGGCCGTCGTTCGATCTCCTTCTGCAACTGCTTCTTGACCGCCGTCTTGATTCGTTGCTCCATAAGACGCGGATCGGTCCGGTCCGCTTCAGACGCACTTTCCAGTACGGAACAGACCAGGGTTTTGATGCCATCCGCAAGGGCCTTCGAATCCTGTGCATGGACGAATCCACTGCAGATGATCCGGGGTCCTGTCACCAGCTTGCCGCACTGTTGATCGACGGCAAGGACCACGACCACGACCCCCTCCTCCGCCAACCGCTGTCGATCGCGAATGACGGCATCCCCAACATCCCCAATCCCCTTCCCGTCGACAAAGATCCGACCGACTGGCGCCCTGCCTACGACCCCGGCGTTGCCGCTATTCAACTCCAGGACGTCGCCGTCATCGATGACGAGGGTCCGGGCTTCCGATACCCCGACCTCCCGTGCAAGCTGAGCGTGCAGGTGCAGGTGGCGGTACTCTCCATGAATCGGCACAAAGAAGGTGGGACGGATCAGATTCAGCATCAGCTTCAGCTCTTCCCGGCTGGCATGTCCCGAGACATGGACCCCCGCCACCTCCTCGGTGATGACACGGGCCCCCTGCCGGTAGAGACCGTTAATCGTTCGAGCGATCGATTTTTCGTTGCCGGGGATGACGCGCGCCGAGAAGACAACGGTATCGCCGGGCGACACCTGGACCTGTTTGTGCTCCGCAGCAGCCATTCTGGCGATGGCGGAGAGCGGTTCGCCCTGGCTTCCAGTGGTCACGATCACCCGTCGGGCAACCGGGAGGCGCTCCAACTCGTCCAGGCTGACGAGCGTGTCATCGGGGATCCTGAGGCACCCCAACTCTCCGGCGATCCGCGTGTTGGCCACCATACTCTTGCCGCACACCGCCACCCGCTTTCCCATGGCGGCGGCCGCATCGAGGATCTGTTGGACACGGTGGATGTTTGAGGCGAAACAGGCCACGATCACGCGCCCCTGAGCCTCTCGAAAGATTGCGTCGAAGGCCTGCCCCACTACCTGCTCCGAAGGCGTGAATCCATCCCGGCCCGCATTCGTGCTATCCGACAGAAGAGCCAGCACGCCGCCATCCCCGAGCTCGGCCAGCCGCCGGTAATCGGTAAGCTGGAGATCCACCGGGCTCTGGTCGAACTTGAAATCGCCGGTGTGCACAATTATACCACCTGGGGTCCTGATGGCCAGCGCCACGCCGTCGGGAATACTGTGGCAGACCTGCAGAAACTCAACCTCGAAGAGGCCGAACTGAAGGCGATCGCGGGGGCGAACGGGCTTCAGGTCGGCATCGGACAGGAGATTCGCTTCCTTCAGTTTTTCGGCCGCCAGCCCCAGTGAGAGGCGCGTGCCGTAGACCGGCGCCTTGATCTTGCTCAGCAGGTACGGGAGTGCGCCGGTGTGGTCCTCGTGGCCATGGGTGAGCAGCACTGCCCGCACCTTCTCCCGATGCGTAAGCAGATAGCTCATATCCGGGATGACGTGGTCGATCCCAAACATCTCCTCGTCCGGAAACATCAACCCGGCATCGATCACCAGCAGGTCGTCTGCTGCTTCGACGACCATCATGTTCAATCCGATCTCCCCCAAGCCTCCTAAGGGGATGATCCTGACCGTTCGATCGTCAGACACCGAGTTGCGTCTCCCGTGCAGGGGGCCTGAGGTTCAGGCGCCTCGGCGAGCATGTTCTGAGCCCCGTCGAAGGGGTCGCCCCGCGCTTGGCGTTGAGAGCCACCGCAAGGCGACGCTTGGCCCCTGTCCGCTTGGCCAGGGTGATTTCAAGCACCTGGTCCATATGGTCCACGAACACGAACTCCATGCCCCGCTTGACATTGGCGGGAAGCTCTTTGATGTCCTTATCGTTGCGCGCCGGGACCACCACCGTGTGGATTCCCATTCTTCTCGCCGCCAACGCCTTTTCTTTGATCCCACCAATCGGCAGGACCTTGCCGCGAAGGGTCACCTCGCCGGTCATCGCCACGTCCCTTCTCACAGGCACCTTGGTCAGGGCGGACAGCAGCGCGACAGCCATCGTGATGCCGGCCGACGGACCATCCTTGGGGATCGCGCCGGCCGGGACGTGGATATGGATGTCATGTTTGGTAAAAAATTCATCCTTGATCCCCAGATCGGCAGACCGCGAGCGCGCATAGCTCAAGGCGGCCTGGGCCGACTCTTTCATCACCTCACCCAGATGTCCCGTGAGGGAGAGGCTGCCCTTCCCGCGCAGGATGCTGCACTCGATGTAAATAATGTCTCCGCCTGTCTGCGTCCACGCGAGACCCGTGGCGACACCAACCTCATCGGCCTCCTGTTCAGGGTCGGCCAGAAACTTCGGTGCGCCCAGGAACCGCTGCAGGGCCGCTACAGTCACCTTGGTCTGCTCCTTTTGTCCTTCCGCGACAAGGCGGGCTACTTTCCTGCAGATGGCGGCGATTTCTCGCTCCAGGTTCCGGAGCCCGGCCTCTCGGGTATATTCGTTGATCATCTTCAGAATCGCCTCGTCGGTGATCAGTAGGCGCTTCTCGTCGATCCCATGTTCTCGGTATTGTCGAGGAACCAGATAGCGCTTGGCGATAGAGAGCTTCTCCTCCTCGGTGTACCCGGAGATATCGATGATCTCCAGTCGATCGCGCAGCGCTGAGATGATCGGGTCAGCCAAGTTGGCTGTACAGATGAACATCACGTTGGAGAGATCAAAGGGAACGCCGAGGTAGTGATCGCTGAAGCTGTAGTTCTGCTCCGGGTCCAGCACCTCCAGCAAGGCCGAGGAAGGGTCGCCACGAAAATCGGTCCCGACCTTATCCACCTCGTCGATCATGAAAACGGGGTTATTCGATCCGGCCTGTTTGATCCCCTGGATGACGCGACCGGGCAGGGCCCCGATGTACGTCCGTCGGTGCCCTCGGATCTCCGCCTCATCGCGAACGCCGCCCAATGAGATTCGGATGAACTTGCGTCCCAGGGCGCGAGCGATGGAGCGGCCAAGGGAGGTCTTCCCAACCCCCGGCGGGCCGACGAAGCAGAGGATCGGCCCCTTCATCTTCTTTTTCAACTTGCGAACAGCCAGGTATTCGAGGATCCGCTCCTTCACCTTTTCAAGATCGTAGTGATCCTCGTTAAGGATCTTCGATGCCTGCTTGATCGACAGCTTGTCCTTGGTCGGCCGACTCCAGGGCAGCTCGATCAACCAGTCAAGATAGGTCCGGATGACCGAGGCCTCCGCCGCATCGGGGTGCATCCGACTGAGCCGTCCCAACTGCGCCTTCGCCTCGGACTCGACCGCTGCGGGCATCTTGGCCTTCTGGATTTTCTGCTCCAGCTCCTGCAGTTCCTGGCTTCGGTCGTCGGTCTCGCCCAGCTCTTTCTGAATGGCCTTCAACTGCTCCCGGAGGTAATACTCCCGATGAGTCTTGTCCATCTCCTCGCGAGCCTGGCTCTGGATCCGGTGCTGAACCTCAAGCACCTCGAGCTCCTTACTCAGCAACTCACTCACCCGCTTCAGGCGCTGGGTCGGATCGAATAGTTCCAGCACCTCCTGGGCCTGCTCCATCTTCAGATCCAGGTGGCTGGCCACGAGGTCAGCCAGACGGCCCGGGTGATCGAGGTTATTGATAATCACCACCACATCCGACGAGATCTGCTTGCCGAAGGCTACGCCCTTGCTCACCAACTCCTTGACCGAACGGATCAAAGCCTCCACCTCAACGGCCGACGCGACCAGATCCGCTTCGTGGACTTCGGCGATCCTCGCCTCGAAGTAGGGTTCCCGCCGCTCAATCCCGATGACCCTGGCACGGGAAAGACCCTGAACAAGCACCTTGACCCGCCCGTCCGGCATCTTGAGCATCCGCATGATCATCGCCACGGTCCCGACCGGATGGATCTCATCGGCGCCGGGATCCTCCTTCTCGGCATCCCGTTGCGCCACCAGCAGGATGAGGCGGTCCCTCGACAGCGATTCGTCCACCGCTCGAACCGATTTCTCCCGCCCTATAAAGAGAGGCAAGATCATAAAGGGGTAGATCACCACGTCTCGCACCGGCAGGAGCGGGATCGTTTCAGGCACCTTTCGAGCCTGTGCCTCGGTTTTGGTTTCGGTGATCTCAGCGTTAGGGACCGACGTCTCTTCTGTATTTTCTATCGTCTTCTCGTCCGCCACGACTCTCAGTTCTCCTTTCGGTCCCGTTCCACAACCGCTTCCACTTCACCCAGGTTGAGTGTTCTCAGGTATGTCTGTAACCCTGACGCCAGGTCCGGACGCTTGAGCGCAAACTGTACGGTCGCCTTCAAAAAGCCCAGCTTGCTCCCGGCATCATACCGGCGCCCGCGGAACGCGAGCCCATACATCGTTTGCGTCCTCAGCAGTATCCGCAGGCCGTTCGTGAGTTGAATCTCTCCGCCTTCGTCCGGAGGGGTCTGCTCAAGGGCCTCAAAGATCTCCGGCGTCAGAATGTAGCGCCCGATAATGGCCAGGTCAGACGGAGCCACCTCCGGAGACGGCTTCTCCACCAGATCCAGGATCTGATAGATCGAATCCTCAGCCAACTTTGGGTCGATGATCCCGTAGCTGCTGGTTTCCTCCTTGCTGACCTGCTGCACAGCAATGATCGAGGACTGATACCGCTCGAACGTTGAGATCATTTGCTTGAGACAGGGGACCTCGGCATCGATAATATCGTCTCCAAGCAGGACGGCGAAAGGCTCATTCCCTACGAGGGCTTTGGCGACCAGGATCGCGTGCCCCAAGCCGAGGGGCTCCTCTTGACGGACATAGCAAAACGACGCCAACTCGGAGATCCGCTCGATCTCCCGCAACTGCTCCTCCTTGCCCTGCCGCCCAAGAGCAATCTGCAACTCCAGCGATCGGTCAAAGTGGTCCTCGATCGCGTCCTTCCCACGCCCGGTCACGATAATGATGTCCTCGATCCCCGACGCAGCGGCTTCCTCCACCACATATTGGATGGTAGGCTTATCCACGATCGGGAGCATCTCTTTCGGCTGCGCCTTCGTTGCAGGGAGGAACCGCGTCCCCAACCCCGCAGCAGGTACAATTGCCTTACGAATCCGCATTGGTCACGCCCATTCTGAGTCTATTTGAACTGTATGAGAGCGGTGTAATCTCAAGGGAAGATCTTAGGGGAACCTGCAGAGGGATCATGTCTGCAATGATCGCTCTGGAAAAGTCGGCACTGAGGCTGGTGACCATCATGTCCAGGCGCATTCCTTTCCCGCCCAACTGGGCAAGAATAGGCACAGGCAACCACAAACCGCACGATCGGATTTCGCTCTTGCGAACGATCCTTAGCTCTTTCGACTCCTACACCTTTTGAATGATCTTCGTTGTTTTATACAGTTGTTTTATATAGCTCTTTTGCCAAAAAGTCAAGCACAGGTGGCGGGACCGATAGCAGTTCAGTGCGAAAAATTTTCCTGCATTGCAGCACTATCAAGATGCCGGGGTACCGACAATCAGGTGTCCAGCCTCTGCCGTCAGCCCGGAGGACTCTTAGCCTATGACGGACATCCCCTTGCTGCCATAGGGCTCAGCTTGACGCTTTACTCGTCTTTCCAGTATGATGAAGTTGTCTATATGTTTATCCGCGGTTATGCCTCACCTGAGAGTGTATGCGTCGAAAGGGGGCGTATCTCCCTGAATGCCTGGCGCCTTGAGGGTGTTGCAACCCTCGTCCTGCTCATGCTCACGGCCTGTGCTTCCAGTTACGTCGTGGACGGCATCTTTGTTGATGAGGCCAGAGGTTTCACGATCCCGCTGTTGCGCGAGGGTTGGCAACGGTTCGAGTTGGAAGGGGCTGACCTCGCGTTCCGGGCGGAGCCTGGCGGCCAAGTTGCCGCATTGCTAGTCAGTTGCGAAGGCAAGCAGCCGATCCCCCCCCTCCGAATCCTGGCCAGACGCCTGTTTTTTGGGATTGGCGCAAAGCGGGTAATGGCGCAGGAGTCCGTTTCGCTGAACGGCACGGAGGCGATCCACATACTGCTGGAGGGGCGACTGAAGGACACCGAGGTGAGAGTCAGTAGTTATGTCGCTAAGGATGGTGATTGCGCCTACGATCTGGTCTACGTAGCTTCTCCTGAACTTTTTCAGGACCGGCTGCCGGAATTTGAGCGGTTTGTCAAGGGGTGGGTCTTGACTGAAAAGGGTTCAGAGTTCAAAGTTCAAAGTCGAGGTAAAGCACCGCAATAGGGACAGATCATGCGGAATGTCGCTGTAGCTCTTGGAGGCCGGTCGATTCGACTGCTCGAATTGCTGGGCGGGCTCTCGCAGCTTACCTATGACACCATGCATTGCGCCTTCACGCCCCCCATCAACCCCCGCGCGCTTATTCAGCAGGTCGATCATATCGGCGTGAAATCGATCTCGATCGCCGCCGTGGCCGCGGTCTTCACCGGCCTTGTCCTGGCGCTGCAGACCGCGTACGGCCTGAGCCGATTCGGGGCGAAGGCGTATGTGGGGATTATCGTCTCGCTCTCAATGGTCCGTGAGTTGGGACCGGTTCTCACGGCCCTTCTGGTGGGAGGACGGGTCGGCTCCGGGATTACCGCCGAGCTGGGGTCGATGAAGGTCACGGAGCAGATCGACGCGATGCGGGCCATGGGAGCGAACCCGATCAAGAAGCTGGTGGTGCCCCGAGTGCTGAGCACGATGCTGGTCCTGCCGCTGCTGACGGTCATGGCGGATATCCTGGGCATGCTGGGGGGCATGGTCATCTCCAAGTATGAGTTTCAGGTCGATTACCACCTCTACTACAATACCGTCACACGCAATCTGACGGTGACCGACATCGTCAGCGGTCTGGGTAAGACGGTGGTCTTCGGCTTTATCATCGCCATCGTCGGCTGCTATAAGGGACTGGAGACGGTCGGCGGAACGGAAGGCCTGGGGAAGGCCACGACCGCGACCGTGGTCACCTCGGCTATCGCCGTCATTATCGCGGATTTCTTTCTGACGAAATTCTTCTGGTGGCTGGAGGGCTGGTGAGATGAGTGCACCGGCTATCGAGTTCCGCCAGGTCTATAAGTCGTTCAACCACGTGCCCATCTTGGCTGGGATGGACCTCGCCATCCGATCAGGTGAGACGGTGACCATCATCGGCGGGAGCGGAATCGGCAAGAGCGTCACCTTAAAGCTGGTCGTCGGCCTGCTCAAGCCGGAGGCGGGGCAGATTTTCATCGAGGGGGAGGATATCGTACCGCTGGCGGAGGACCAACTCACCCGGATCCGGAAGAAGATCGGGATGGTCTTTCAGGGGTCGGCGCTCTTCGATTCCCTCTCGGTTGCAGAGAACATCGCCTACCCGCTCCGGGAACACACGACCATGTCGGAGCGGCAGATCCGGGAACGGGTCATGGAAACGCTCCGCCTTGTCGGGCTCGAAGGCGCCGAGGACAAGGAGCCGGCCGACCTGTCGGGCGGGATGAGGAAGCGGGTCGCCCTAGCCAGAGCGATCGCCTTGACGCCAAAGATTATACTGTATGACGAGCCGACAACCGGCCTAGATCCGACCAACACTGAAAAGATCAACGAGTTAATCGTCGATATGGACAGGAAGCTCGAGGTGACGTCTGTCGTAGTCACCCACGATATGCGGAGCGCGTTCAAGATCTCGGATCGAATCGGTCTGCTGGATAAGGGCAAGATTGCCGTCGTCGGAACGCCTCAAGAGATCGAACGGGCCGATCTGCCGCTGGTCCGGCAGTTCATTCACGGGGCAATGGCGTGAGGAGTGTGCGATGACGGAACGTGAACGGTGGATGCGGTTGCGCGTGGGAGTCTTTGTCCTGGGGCTCATAGGTCTCTTTGTCGTCTTTGTCCTCACCATCGGGAGCCAGAGCCGAATCTTCGAGCGCCGCTACACCCTGCACGCCTTTTTCAGCACCATTGAAGGGCTGAATGTCGGGGCGCCGGTCCGTCTCGCCGGCACCTCCATCGGCTCGGTCCGTGACATTACCTTCAGCAAAGACCTTGCCAGCAAGAAGATCCGAGTCACCATGAGCCTCGACGCCAGGCTTCAGGACCGGATACGGGAAGATTCGATTGCGAGCATCGGGACCGTCGGGCTGGTCGGAGACAAGGTGCTCGAGTTAACAGTGGGCAGTCCTGAGAAGCCGATCCTGCTGCCAGGGGCGACCATCGCGAGCGTCGACCCGCCGGACTATGCCAAGCTGCTCCAAAAAGGGGATCAGATCGTGACCAACGTGGTCAAGATCTCGGACGCCTTAGGCCAGCTTGTGGGAGGCGGGGCGGGGGCGGGGGCGCGGCAGGATCTGGCCGAGAGTATCGCCTCCTTCAACCGGATTATGGGAGAGATCGAACAGGGAACCGGACTGCTCCATGCGATGGTCTATGAAAAGCGCTCAGGCAACATCCTGAAGGAGTTGTCCGAAGTGACGACCGCCCTTCGGCAGTTATCCAACTTGATGAAGGAAGTTCAGAATCAAAAAGGGTTAGCGCATATCCTGTTTGCAGATCCGCGAGCCGAGTCAATCATGGCAGATCTCGACCAGACCTCGAAGAATCTCAAGCTGGTGTCGTCCCGCCTGGCCAAAGGGGAAGGCACGCTTGGAGCGCTCATCGACGACCCTACGCTGTACGAGGATCTGTCATCCCTCCTGCGAGGAGCGGAGCGCAGCCGGATCCTACGAAGCCTGATCCAGTCCACCCGGCGATCGGGCGCCTCCGCCGAGCCGCAATGAGTACGCCCGCTACGGTGTCGCTGATTGTCCACGGCCACTTCTACCAACCGCCGCGCGAGAACCCCTGGACCGATGAGGTCGAACAGCAACCCTCTGCCGCCCCCGCCCACGACTGGAATCAACGGATTACTGCGGAGTGCTACGCGCCGAATGGGTGGGCCAAGCTCCTGGACCACGAAGGACGGGTCGTCGGGCTGGTCAATAACTATGCGGGGATCAGCTTTGATATCGGCCCCACGCTCTCTCGCTGGCTGGAGTGGAACGCCCCAGAAACACTGCATCGAATCATCGAGGGCGACCGCGACAGCGTAGCCCGGTGTGGCGGCCACGGCAATGCCATGGCCCACCCATATGTCCATGCCATCCTGCCGCTTGCCGATCCAAGAGACCGCGCCACGCTGGTCAAGTGGGGGATTGCCGAGTTCCGGTCCCGCTTCGGCCGTGAGCCGGAGGGGATGTGGCTTCCGGAAGCGGGCGTGGACCTGACGACGCTGGAACTGCTCAGCGAGTATGGGATCCGTTACACCGTCTTGGCGCCTTGGCAGGCGACCCGGGTTCGCCCGCTGGGGGCAGAGCGGTGGCATGTGCTGGGTTCGGACTGGATCGATCCCTCGCGCCCGTACAGGTGCCGCCTGCCTCATGGAGGCACAATTGATCTGTTTTTCTACGATGCGGGCCTATCCCGCGCCATCGCCTTTGATGGTCTGTTACAGGGGCCTGATCGCCTCGCCGGCCGACTCGCCGAGGTCGCTCGCAACTCGCCCTCACACCTGCATATCCTCTGTACCGACGGCGAGTCGTACGGTCATCACACCAAGTTCGGAGAGCGCGCGCTGGCCCTCCTGCTGGCGAAAGAGGCCGCTCCACACGAGTTCACGGTCACCAACTTTGGGGCCTACCTTGCAAGCACGCCCCCTACGCATGAGGTCGCCATTCGGGATGAGAGCGCCTGGAGCTGCGCCCATGGCCTGGGGCGGTGGAAGGAGGACTGCGGGTGCAGCACCGGTGGCCAGCCGGGCTGGCGACAAGGCTGGCGTGTCCCCTTCCGAGAGGCCATTGATGGCCTTCGTGATGACCTGCGACACCTCTTTGCAGGACAGGCAGGTCGGCTATTCACCGATGTCTGGGCGGCAAGGGACGACTATATCACCTTGATCCTTGATCGGAGCAGCCCCTCGATCGAGAAGTTCTTTGGGGCGCACGCCAGCCAATCACTCTCGCTCCCGGACAGGGCGGCGGCGCTGCAACTGCTGGAGATGCAGCGCCATGCCCTCCTGATGCAGTCCAGTGACGGTTGGTTCTTCAGCGATATTTCCGATATCGAGGCGGCGCAGAACCTCAAACACGCAGCGCGGGCCCTCGATCTCGCGTCTGCGTTTGTGGCTGTGAACCTGGAGACGAAATTCCTGGCCAGGCTTCAGGCCGCGAAGAGCAATATTCCTTCCGAACGCGACGGCCGGCGTATCTGGGAGGTCCGGGTTCATACGGCACGGGTCGACCTCGCTCACCCCGCAGCCCTGTACGCCATGCAGTCGCTGGTGGAGAACCTGCCAGAGCCCTATCGCGTGTATACCTTTGATCTCCATCGACTCAGCCTTGAGCGCCTTTCCCTTCTGAATGGAACGATGGTCATTGGCGGCGTCGAGGTCTGTTCATCCCTCACCCTGGAGCGCAAGGAGTTTGGGTTTGTCCTGAAGTGGTTGGATACCGACGGGATGAGAGGGCTTCTGTTTCCCTGGAGAGGGGAGGAGGATCTCTACCGACGGTTGGAGGCGTTTGATGGGCAGGTTCAAGGCGTGGCACCGCCGAGCGACACCCAGGCGACGCCGATTTCATTGAAGATGCTTACCCCGGAAGAGCGACAGAAGGTCTTGATGACGCTGTACAGAGGGTGGGAAGGGCTTCGCAAGTACTACGATGAGCTGGCGGCACACACGCAGGGGTTACTCCGCGCTTTCTTTGATGGGGGGCTCTCTCCGCCTGACGCACTGAGAGCCCCGGCTGAGTTTACCGTGGCCCGCAATATCGAGGAGTCCCTACGGCAGTGGCTGTCCGATGGCGGAACTGATCCATACCGCAGGCTGCTGGTGCTGGCCGATGAGGCGAAGAGGCTCGGGCTTCCGCAACAGGAGTATGTACAGGATCACCTGTCCAGGGCATTTGGGATGCGGATGAGGCGGCTGCGCGAGCGTCTGGACCTGGATAGACTCCGGGACGTGCAGGAAGTTATCGATCTCGCTGACCGGATGGGCTACGACCTGAACCGACCAGAATATGTGGCCCTGATGCATGAACTCCTCACGCACGATGTGCCATCGCTGATCGAGCGGGTGCTTCAGGCTGAGTCGAAGGAGGAGTGCGACCTGGTCTTGGCCGTTCTTCGGTTAGGCGAGCGGTTCGGGTTTTCGACCGAAAGGCTTCGACAGCGCCTTCGTCCAATCGAAGAGCGACTGGCAACGGATCCCGGCCTGTGGCCGTAAGTTTCGCAGTGCGAGGTTAAAAGGGGAGCAACGTGATGGAAGGCTTAGGCAGTGGAACACTGGTGCTGGAGACGGTGTTCATCTTCATGCTGATTCTGATCAACGGCTTCTTCGCAGGCTCTGAGGTCGCCATTATCTCGCTCCGACGAAGCCGGGTGCAGGAGCTTGTGGAAACGGGAGATGACCGGGCATCGACGGTTCAGCGACTCAAGGATGACCCTGACCGATTCCTGGCTACCATTCAGATCGGGATCAATCTTGTCAGCACGCTGGCCTCCGCTATTGGCGGGGCGCTGGCAGTCAGGGTGATCCGTCCCTTGCTTGATCGCTTCCCAGGCGGGGGACTGGGGGCGGCGGGCGAACTGGTCGCCCTTGGGATCGTGGTCGTTATCATCACCTATCTTACGATCGTCTTCGGAGAGCTGGTCCCCAAATCGCTTGCCCTCCGCCATGCAGAACGGGTTGCCCTTGCGATCGCCGGACCTCACGAAGCGTTTGGCCGTTGGTTCTCGTTGATCGGTCGTCCACTGACCGCGTCAAGCCGCCTGATCCTCTCGCTCTTCCGCGCTGCCCCTCATGGGACGACAGGGTTTGTCAGCGAGGAGGAGATCAAATTCATGGTTCAGGAAGGGAAGGAGCAAGGGATTTTCGATCAGACCGAGCAGGAGCTGATCCACAGTGTCTTTGAATTTACGGAGACCTCGGTCAAGGAGGTCATGATCCCTCGCCCTCAGATCGACGCGATCGAACTGGAGACCCCGCTGACAGAGGCGATCAAGTTCGTGGTGGAGACGGGCTATTCCCGCTACCCCGTCTACCATAAGAGTCTCGACGACATCTGCGGCGTCCTGTACTACAAGGACCTGCTGCGGCTGCAACTGGAGAACCGCGAGGTCTCTCTCAAAACTATCACGCACCCCGCCTACTTCGTCCCGGAAACGATGCAGGTCAGCCAGCTTCTGAAGGAGCTGCAACGGCGGCGGCTCTCGATGGCGATCGTCGTGGATGAGCACGGGGGGGTAGATGGTCTGGTCACCATGGAGGACCTTCTCGAAGAGATCGTCGGAGAGATCCACGACGAATACGAGGCTGCCGAGAAGCCCGTCGAACGGCTGAGGGACGGCTCGCTCATCATCGACGGCTCGCTGAACATCAAGGACCTGCGGGATGAGCACGGGCTACCATTCCCTGAGTCGCCGACCTACGAGACCCTGGCGGGCTTTATGCTAACTCAACTTCAGCGGATGCCCAAGGCCGGCGACATCATCATCTATCAGGGCAAGAAGCTGACAATCGTGGACATGGACGGCCGACGGATCGCCCGAATCAAGGTCGAAGAGCTGCCGGCAACGCATTGAGCAGGAGGCGCAACATGAACCAGCTCTCCCTCGTAGGCTTCCTGATTCTCGCAGTGGTCATCGCCACCTTTTCCGTTCAGAACTCCGGCGAGGCGGTTGTGAAATTCATCTGGTGGCAGTTTCAGAGTTCGCTGGTGATTGTCATCCTGATTTCAACCGCCCTCGGAGCGATTATGGCGATCTTCCTGAGCCTTCCCGGCACCTTCCGGCTTCGCATGCGTTTAAGGGAACAGGCTCAACGGATTGCTACACTTGAGCAGCAACGCCATGAGTGTGAAACGAAACATGCCAAGGATATATCCGAAACTCGGTGATCGACGGGTAGGAGTTTGCACGGCAATCTCTTTGGTGTACAATAGAAATTAATGGACGATCGGCATGGAAATCTTTGTAACAAATGAAGGAGGCATTGGATGATGAAGTACCTGATCTCGTTATGTTGTGCAACGCTTCTGCTGGTTGCCTGGACATCCCAGGCCCGTGCCCACGGCGGTGAGGGGATGGGCGGCATGGATAAAATGGACGCGTGTGTCCAACGAAAGGGTCATTACGCGGTGCACTTTGCGGCCTACCAGCAACAATACGGCGAATCAGCGATCGGCATGTTGCAGGAAGTAGGATCCGAAAAGCTCAAGCGGGAATTCCAGTCGTATTGCGAAGGACTTCCAAAAACGGGCAAAATGGCGATCACCTTTGATCTGCTCAATGAGGAGATGCGAGGATTGCCCGTCTCCATTCAGATTGTGGCGGCCGACGAAGCCCACGGCAAAGGCCATGAAGACGGCGATGGCGCGCATTCCCATGCTATCGTCTCTCTGCCGCCGACAGTGTACCGTGATGGGTCGATCAGGCTCACTGCTGATATTCCCACAGCCGGTCATTACAAGGCCATTATGAAGTTGGAAGAGGTCGGGCCAGGGATTGCTCATAAACCTCATACCGCTTCTGAACCAGGAGAGTGGGACCTGGTCAAGCACAGCCACGGCAGCGGTGTCGACCCGACAGATGCGGAGATACATGCCGTTGATCCGACGTTCAGCATTCCCTTCACGGTGGGTCTCGCAACGCAGGCTCAGGTCCCCTCGTTTTTAGCAAACGTAGGGAAGCAGGCGGCCGGCACATTGCTCGCCGTGTCGATCCTCGTAGGTGGCACTATAGTATTCTATAGATTCGGCAAGCGAAAGAAAGAGGCCTAGGAGAACAGCAAAAGCTTACCGGATTTCCCTCCAGCACCGGAAAGAACCCGGCTACTCAAGTAGTGAATGGGGTGCTCGGCGACGGTCCTGATTTCGGAACCGGTTGTACGAGGTCGTCGCGAGAATCACCCGTGGGTGTCCCTGCCCGCCATGAACGCTCTCGCCCTCTCCGTCCGCGGTATGATCTTGCTCAAACACGTGAGCAATAAAGAATGTATCGGGGTGAGCCCCTTATGCGTTACCACAGCGGCCCATGCTGGTTCATGCTCAAAAAGGTGTTTACATGCAGCACGTGAGACTATTTCGCGGGCATGTTCTGAATCCAGCCGCAGAAGATCAGTATACGTTTCATGCGGATGGAGGGATGGTCGTCAACGGAAGCGGCACAATCCTCGAGGTCGGGGATTATCATGAGGGAAGACTGCGCTATCCGAGCGCCACCGTGGTTGACTGCTCGGATCGCCTGATCCTGCCCGGTCTTATCGACACCCACACCCACCTGCCTCAGTTTGGGGCCGTTGCGCTGTATGGCAAGGAACTGCTGGAGTGGCTCAAGACTTATATCTTTCCCGCAGAGAGGGCGTTCACTCCTGAGGCTGCCGACATGCTGTGTCCCCTTTTCTTCCGCTCGCTCCTTTCCCATGGCGTGACTACCGCTGCCATCTATTGCTCGGTCCTGAAGGACAGTACCCACGTGGCCTTTGAGTGGGCGGAAAAGACAGGGATCAGGGCGATCATCGGGAAGATCATGATGGACCAGAACGCTCCAGATTTCCTCCTGGAGAACACGTCGGAATCTCTCCTGGCAAGCGAGGATGTGTGCCGGAGGTGGCACGGCGCCGCCAACGGAAGATTACTCTATGCCTTTGCCCCGAGATTTGCCCCAACCTGCAGTAGGGCTCTGATGAAGGGTGTGGGTGAGCTGGCCGGTCAGTACAGTGCATATATTCAGACCCATTTAGCCGAACACCCTGCTGAGATGCAATGGGTCAGAGAATTAATTCCGGAGTCGCCAAGCTACACCGATGTCTACTTCAGGGCCGGCCTCTTAGGTCCTAAGACGATACTGGCCCACGCAATCTATGTCAGTTCCGATGAGCGGCGCCTGCTGACAGAGACGGGAACCAGTTTGTCTCACTGCCCCACCTCAAACCTCTTCCTCAAGAGCGGACTCATGCCGCTGCGCGAGCTTCTGGACATCGGGCTTCGTATTGGTCTAGGGTCAGACGTGGGCGGTGGGCCAACCCTCTCTCCGTTCGAAGTCATGCGCTCGGCGATTCATGTCCACACCGCCCGCCGTTTTCTCCCTGACTTCCGCGGTGGAGACATTTCCCCGGTTACCGCCTTTTATATGGCGACGCTGGGAGGCGCAAAGGCGTTAGGACTGGACGACACAATCGGCAGCCTTACGTGCGGCAAAGAGGCTGACTTTATCATTGTGAATCCACAGAGACTCAGCCCTTTGCCGGCAGAAAAATGGATGGACATCTCCCCGGAGACACTGCTCTCCCGCATGATCTTCCGAGGAGATGACCGCATCGTTGAGCAGACCTACGTTCGGGGAGTCCTCTGCTACGATCGCAGTTCGCACGAAAACAACGAGAGGCAAAGCAGCATGAGAGTCTAGACCGCCGAAGGAACTTCTTGAGGATTTAGCGATTCAATCGTTGCCGTCGGTGCCTGGATAGAATCTCGTGTTGGACCGGGGCGACGGTGGTCACAGTCCACTGAACACTGGATACTGCCGGGTCGATCGGAGGTATTGGGATAGCAAGTTATCGATTGGGCGGAAGCACTTCCCACTTGGCGCTCAGTGCGAGGTTTTTTGCGATACCAGGGGTTTTTATGACCTTTCACTCCTTACGACAATCGGCCTGATCGATGCCCGCAACCTGCTACCCTTGCGAGGGGATGAAGGATAGGTCACAAGTCCTTTGGAAGAAGAATCGTTGACGCGAGTGAGAGTCTTTCCCCTGGAATGTATATCGAGGAGATTGGAACGATGGGGGTCGCGCGGATGTTCAGCAGGGGTGAGCAGCGCCTAAGGGGAACTCGTGTGTTTGACGTTGTCGAGTCCGGCCTTCGCCTTGGCGAGATCGTCATGGACTGCCTGCTGGATTTCTCGTGCCGTTTCTGAGTTGCCTGCCGCATCCAGCGCGCGCAAGACCGAATCTCGAAGCCTCCACATTGCCCCTTTATCAAAACTCTCTCCTCGCTTCTGAGCCCGAGCGGCATCCTGGAACGCCTTCTCAGTCTCTTTCAGCAAGTCGACATCGGCGACATTTCCTTGTCGTATCCCCTGCTCTATCTTATAGACAGCATCCAGCATCTCCGTTTCGAACCTTCTCTTTTCGTTTTCGAGCCACAGGATAAGCACTAATCCCACAAATAAGAGAACGACTACTGCGCCTGCTATTCTTCCTCGAGTCAACTTTTTCTCCTATATCCGTAAGGAACACGTGTCGTCATTGTCGTGTGCAGTTGAAGGGCACAGATACCCACGGTCGTCAAGCGACTGGAACCATTGATCGGTTGCCCCACTCAAAACGGAGCCATATTCCACAACAAGATAATCCAAATTATGAGGCAGGGCAAGGTCAAAACAGCGCAGTGTTAACTTATAGTATCGGCAGATAGACGACATCATTTAATAACCTTCTATCTATTTTAGGGGGGAGTGACAGCCAGGGGCTACCTGTCTAGGATAGCGCTGACCAAGCTGGGCAACAGGAGGAGAGGACATGCCACCAAAAGGGCGAAGGCCAGCGAAGGCGAAGCGGGCGCAGGACTCGAAAGACGCGCAAGCCTACGACCACAAGGAGAAGCCCCTCCTGCGGCCCGACGTCTGGTTGCAATCGCAGTTCAAGCAGAGGAAGCAGCCGAAAACCTACCGCTACGATCCCAGCCTCGACCCGGCTCTATCGTAGGACGGGAGCGCCGAGCCGGACCAACACTGGAGCCCGCTTCCTCACGTTGCTCCAGATTGATGTAACGGCCCACCTCGTAGGCCGCCTGGTAAGAACCCTAATACGGAATCGAGCCTGAGGCTCATTTGCCTCCGGTCGTTACTCGCCCGATAGTCGCCGTCGTCGCTCACCTTCAAAGCGGAGGCTGTGCTATCTCAGGACTCTCCTGCCTCCAGGTCAACCTCACGGTGTAACTCGCCTCGATGCCGGCTTTTGCGACCACCAGCGTGTTCAATTCGCCCGACGCCTTCAACCCGAAGGTGACCTCTACCTCATCAGGGGCATCGTATAAGCCGCGTACCTTGTCCACAATAACGAGTGCGGCGTTGCGTGCATTCTCAACCGCCTGCTCAAAGGTCTCGCGGGCACGTTCGGCCACCTCGCCCAAGCCGGCCTTGACAACGCCACCGTCGGGCTCATCACTCTCGATGACTACCGTGCTTCCGTCGGACAAATCGAATTGAACATAGCGGCTCATCGTGTCCTCCATTCCACATTATTATCATGTTGATTACGTTTATTCGACATTATCGGCTTTTCGTCACACGGCTCCTCGTTATGACTACGTTTATTACCACATTGTGGGTCGTTATTGCCACGTTTCTCCCAAAAGGCACTCCGGCCCGTTCCCTTGCAGGTGAGTTTTCCTTCCTCGAGATTCAACCTCTGGATGGAAACCCCATGATTTCCCAGGTTTTTCCTTGACAGACTGGAGGCTAAGTTGCTAATCTCCATCGCGTTTAGGCTGTTCAAGGAGTCCGCCATATTGTAAGCTACGGGTTTCCCTCTCTCACTTTCTCAAACGCACAGGTATGATCGTGAAACACCCGGCAGAACAGGTGATGACGTTTCAAGAACTAATCCTCGCATTGCAGCGTTTTTATGCAGAGCGGGGGTGTGTTATCCAGCAGCCTTACGACGTGGAAGTAGGCGCAGGAACGATGAATCCGGCCACCTTTCTGCGAGTCCTCGGCCCTGAGCCGTGGAATGTCGCCTATGTCGAGTCGACGCGGCGCCCCGCTGATGGACGGTACGGAGAAAATCCGAATCGCCTCCAGCACTACTACCAGTATCAGGTCATTATGAAGCCATCCCCTGAGGATATTCAGGAGATCTACCTGGACAGCCTTCGGAGCCTGGGTATCGACCCGCTCAGGCACGATATCCGTTTCGTGGAGGACGACTGGGAATCGCCGACCCTTGGCGCCTGGGGGCTAGGCTGGGAGGTGTGGCTGGACGGCCTGGAGATCACCCAGTTCACCTATTTTCAGCAAGCTGGAGGCATCGACCTGAAACCGGTCTCTGTGGAGTTGACCTATGGGATTGAGCGGATCGCCATGTTCCTGCAGGGAGTGGACAGCGTCTATGACCTGACGTGGGTCAAGGGCGTCACCTACGGTGACATCCATCACAAAGGCGAAGTGGAGTGGTCGGTCCACAACTTCGAGGAAGCCGATGTGGCGCTTCAGCTTCAGCTTTTCGACCAGTATGAACGGGAAGGTCTCCGCCTGATCGAGAAAGGGCTCGTACTGCCGGCATACGACTACTGCCTGAAGTCCTCTCACACCTTTAATCTCTTGGACGCCAGGGGGGCAATCGGTGTCACTGAGCGGACCAGCTTTATCGGTCGCGTCCGAAACCTTGCGCGCCGCTGTGCCGAAGCCTATCTGAAGCAGCGTGAAGAGGCGGGCTTTCCACTCATGAAGGCGTGGCAGTCATAAACCACATAGCGCAGGACAACCCCTCATGACCCAAGACCTGTTATTTGAGATCGGGACCGAGGAGATTCCCTCCAGCTACATGACGTCGATCCTGAAGGATCTGGAGGCACAGGCATGTCGCCTTTTTGCAGAGCAGCGTATCGCCTTCTCCGGCGTACGCACATTCGGCACTCCTCGGCGCCTTACCTTATATGTTGAGCGGCTGGATCAGAGCCAGGACGACCTGGTCCGTGAGGTGGTGGGACCATCCAGTGCGGTCGCGTTCGATCAGGAGGGACGTCCGACCAAGGCCGCGCATGGCTTCGCGAGGGCGCATGCCGTCCCTGTGGAGAATCTCCGCGTGAAGACGCTCGACCGTGGAGAGTACGTCGTCGCGGTCATCGTGGAACAGGGCGCACGCCTGGAGGAGATGCTGCCGGTTCTCCTGCCCCGCCTGATCACGTCGCTCTCCTTTCCAAAGTCGATGCGATGGGGGCAAGGCGCATTCCGGTTTGTCCGCCCGATCCGGTGGCTCGTTGCCCTGTACAGTGGTCGGGTGATCCCCTTTGAAATTGACGGAGTCAAGAGCGGCAACAAGACGTACGGTCACCGATTCTTGAGCCGCGGCCAGATCCGCGTCAGGAACTTCCAGGATTATATCGAAAAGCTGGAGGAGCGGTATGTCATCGTGAGCCAGCACCATCGCCGGAAACTGGTGACAAGACTGGCCGAGGAGGCTGCAGCTAAAGTCGGCGGGAAGCCGGTCTTCGACGATGAACTGGTGGAGATGGTGACCTACCTGGTAGAATACCCTTCCGTGGTCTGTGGCCGCTTCGAGCAGGAATATCTCGTCTTACCTCGTGAAGTGATCATGACCCCCATGCGGAAGCAGCAGCGCTACTTTCCGGTAACTAACGATGCCGGCAAACTCCTCCCGTATTTCGTGACGATCTCCAACATGAAGGCGAAAGATATGGAGGTCATCCGTGCAGGCAACGAACGGGTCCTGAGGGCGCGGCTCAAGGACGCTGCATTCTTTTTCAAAGAGGACCGCAGGGTCCAGCTTCGCGAGCGAGTGCCTCAACTGAAGGGAATTACCTTTCAGGAGCGACTTGGCACAATGCTCGAGAAGGTCGAGCGGCTTACTGAGCTTACCGCCTACCTGGCCGAACGGGTTGCCCCGCACCTTGTCCATGATGCCTCTCAGGCGGCTCAGTTATGCAAGGCCGACCTCGTCACCACGATGGTCAAGGAGTTTCCGAGCCTGCAAGGGGTCATGGGCCGCGAGTATGCTCAGCTCTCCGGGGAGTCGGCGGTTGTAGCCCAGGCGATTGAGGAGCACTATCACCCTCGCTTTACCGGCGATAGGCTCCCCGGATCGCTGGTTGGCGCTCTTGTGGGCCTGGCCGACCGGCTCGATAGCATCTGTGGTTGCTTCGGCGTCGGGCTCATACCGACTGGATCAGAAGATCCTTACGCCCTCCGGCGGCTCGGGCAAGGGGTTATACAGATCCTGCTCAGCACAGGAATCGACCTGCCGCTCTCGCTGCCGATACGGAAGAGCTTGGAACTCTTTGGTGATCGCCTGACACTGCCGAGGGAGCGTGTCGAACAGGAGGTCATGGCGTTTCTAGCAGCCAGGCTCCAGGCGATCCTGATGGAACGGGGCGTGCCTGGCGATCTCGTCGAGGCTGCGCTCTCCGTCAATGCAGAGCGAGTCTCCGATGCCGGCAAGCGCGCCGAGGCTCTCGCTGCCTTCAAACGAGAGGCCGATTTCACAGAGCTGGCAGTGGCCTTCAAACGGGTGATCAAAATCCTTCCCAAGGATTTCTCCAAACCGGTTGATCCAAAACGATTCGTGAGCAGCGCTGAACGGGCGCTCCATGGCGAGGCGACCACGCTGCGGGCTGAGACAGAACGCCTGGTCCAAGCCGGCGACTACGTTCGAGCTCTGCAACTCATCGCCGCGATCCGTCCTATCGTGGACATGTTCTTTGAGGAGATTCTGGTGATGGCAGAGGATCGAGACCTGCAGGAGAACCGTTTAGCCATCCTGAAGGAGGTTGCAGATCTATTTTGCGGGATCGCAAATTTTGGTAAGATTATGGCCTCGTAAGCCGCGGCTCCTCAGGTAGATAGACTGAAGGCTGAAGGCTGGAAGCGATGCCGCGTGAGAGGTATTGATGGAAGCAGAGATCTTGGATCGGATCAACCGGGGCATCATCCTCAGGACCGGCGCGTATCTTACAAACGATCACTTTGTGTTGTCCTCCGGTCGTCACGCCCAGGAGTATGTGGAAAAGGCGTTGGCCACCACCGAACCGGCTTTCACGGAAGGGTTAGGAGACGTGATCGCAAAGCATTTCGCGGAGGAGCCGGTCGACCTGGTCCTGACCACCGGCTACGGCGCCTCGCTGCTGGGCCATTGCGTGGCGCGCGCCCATCCCTTGCGACCTCGTTTCATCTATGCCAATAAACAACGCAATGAATCCGGCGTGAGCCAGGTAGCTCTTCCGAGAGAGTTCCGGCAGCACTTTGTTGGTAGCCCTAAGGTGCTGATCGTTGAAGACATCGTGACCACTGGTGAGACTGTCAAGGAGCTTATTAAACTGGTCAAATCATTAGACGGGACGGTAGTTGGAATCGGGACACTCTGGAGACGGAATCGAAAGGTGAACTTCAAGTTCCCCTTTTTCACGCTGGTCGATCGGGAATTCCCGACGTACGCCCCAAAGAACTGCCCGATGTGTCGTAGAGGGATCCCGATCAATCAAGAGTTCCTATCGGAGCCAGGCCCACAGAAGCCTCCCCGGACGAGGGCTGGGGCTCACTGACGATCGTGTCCAGAATCAGCAACGTCGCCCAGCGCTTTCCGACCGTGGAAGCTGTGACCGTCGAGTGGGAAGAATGCCGCCATTCTGGAGAGGAGCCTGCGGCAGAAAGCGGCACCTTCTCACATGCTATACGAGTGACAGGGGGGACGTTAGAGCCGATACTCCCCTGTTCAAACCCCGGCTGTCAAGGTGGCGGATTCGAGATCCTTGAAGCGGTAGAGTCGATGGTCAGTGACCGACAGGAGGATAAGACCGGGTTGCTGGTCTGCATCGGTTGGGAGCGCACAAAGGGTAGGCAGGCGGAGCAATCGCCGTGTACTCGGGTCATCAGCTACCGAATCAGGTTAACCTATCGGAAGAGAGGCGGTCTGCAGCGTCACTCAACCGCTCGAAAGGATATGATCGGGATAGATGAGGCATGATGCCCAACACACTCGCACTCCAGAGGAGACCTCTATGATTAACGGATTGAGGCGTGTACCGGTGTATATTTGGCTGGCTATCTTCGCGATCCTGCTGCCTGCCGCATCATGGGCTGAGATCCCTCAAGAGGCAGTCACGCTAGGACGCGACACTGAACTCATTGCCGCCCGTACCCTTGCCTTCGCCAGTACGGACGATCCCCCCTCAATCGAGAAGGGGACTAAACCGACGCTCCACCCCGCAGAAGGATTCCAATCTGGAACGTGGCACTTAGGGGTAATGACCGGTGGTACTGACACCGTTAAGATCTTTGCGAATCGAGCGCCCGATGTCCAATTTGTGCCACTGTTCTTCCAGATCGGTTACACGGTCACCGATGTCCATGGCCCTTTCCCGGTTCGCGGGAGCCTGGAGGTGATATTTGAACCGACCCTCCTCTTTGTAGCACACCCGGAAACAGAGGTTGGAGGGGGCGCAAATCTCCTCTTTCGCTACAATTTCGTGACGGGCACTCGGTGGGTGCCGTTCTTCGAGCTTGGCGTCGGTATCATCGACGTGGATCTGCACGTCCCACGGGACCTCAACAGCGAGTTCAATTTTACCATTCTTGGCGGACCCGGGCTGAACTACTTCTTGACCGATAACCTGGCTCTTGTGGGACAAGTGGGCTTACATCATATCTCAAATGCGCACCGCAAAAGCCCCAACGTCGGCGTCAATTCGGTCATGGGTCTGCTGGGGGTCTCGT